>DTYX01000888.1 GCA_012961655.1 Candidatus Poribacteria bacterium | reverse complement strand
TCTTGAGCGAAGCGAAAGGAAGACTTGTTTTGAGGCTTGGGTTAAGTAGCCGCTTGGGTTGAGCCTGTCGAAATCTTAATTCCGAATATGCGTATAAGGATTTTTTTAAATTTTTATTATCTTTTTTTTACCATACAATTAATCGCATTTGCCGCAGAACGACAATTGACCCCCGGGGTAATTCATCTGGATTCCAAGGTAAGCGGCGGGGATTATTCGATAGAAAGGTTAGTGCGACTCGCAGAATCGTATGGGCAGGAAGTGGTCATAATCACTGACCATGATAATAGCGAGGCGACATACGGAATCTGGCCTTTGGAGAATATTATCAAAAAGACGATAGAGCAGAATTCTATTAAGAAGTACGGGGCGAAACGGTATATTTTTGACGTTAAGGAAGCCCAGAAAGCGCATCCTGACATTGTCGCGATGCACGGCGCAGAAGCAATTCCATTTTATTATTGGCAAGGAAGTTTTTGGGATAAGAATTTAAGGCTGATAAACTTTCATAAACATATACTGGTTATTGGACTGGATTCTGCGGATGACTATGAAAATCTCCCATCCATTGCAAATGGCTTTTCAAGACGATTTTCTTTTACTGCTATTTTGAGCCTCTGGCCACTCGCTTTTGTTATTTTTGGCGGGTGGTTATTCTTCAAGGGAAGTGTCCAAAAGGTTCGGTTCGGTGAGCAGGTATTTCTTACTCACTCGTTGTTCAATAGAATCCTTGCCGTAGTTATTTTTTTGATTGGAGCCCTCTTCCTGGTGAATAATTTTCCGTTCGCGCAGCAGAAGTTCGACCAATATCATGGGGACCTCGGAACAGGCCCGTATCAGGAGCTAATCGACTATGTTAACAGCAAAGGCGGATTGACCTTCTGGGCGCACCCCGAGGTGGAACAGAAGGTCAATGTAAGTAGCCGAAGTCTCCGCGGCTTCGGTACAGAAATTTACACCGATTCATACCAAACGGATTTACTGAATACGTACAATTATACAGGTTTCGCCGTGTTCGAGGAGGGGATGAAGTTCATAGGAAAGCCAGGCGGAATATGGGACAGGGTGCTTGATGAATATTGTATTGGGGCAAGAGAGAAGCCGGCCTGGGCGATAGGAGAGGTGGATTTTGAAGGCGGTGGCTCCCCAGACGAAGCAATTAAGCACACACAGACCTTTTTCTTGCTGAAAGAGAAAAGCGAAAAGGGAGTTTTAGAAGCGTTGCGCTCAGGAAAAATGTATGCTGCCAGAGCTATCGACAACGCGCTTTTTCTTGCGGAGTTTTCAGTCAGTAATCCCGCTGGGAATGTCGCCTTGATGGGAGATGAACTGGATTGTCCAGGGAGGCCGAAGGTCAGAATTTCTATTTCAAACTCTCTTTTACAAAGAAGACCAAAACCGATTTCAACGGAGGCATTTTCCCAGAACCCATATTTAGATAACCCTGAAACCGGAAGCATTCAAATAGAGTTAATTCGAAAAGGGGAGGTTATCCGAACTTTCCATGTCGATAATCCGGCTGATATAGAGTATATTGACAATTATTATCGCCTTGGGGAAAAAACCTATTACCGTCTGATTATCAGGGATAGAGGGTTGGCTAAAATTGTATCTAATCCAATTTTTGTTAAATTCTCGGGGCGGCAATAAATTGCCTTACTACGAACCCACGAGCCTGTAAAGATGATTTTATCCGTGCATCAGCCTCAATATTTACCATGGTTAGGCTATTTTCACAAAATCGACCAGAGTGACCTGTTCGTCTTCCTTGACAACGTGCAGTATAAGAAGCGGGAATTTCAAAATAGAAACAAGATCAAGACAGCAGATGGGTGGATGTGGCTGACTGTGCCTGTGTTGACGAAAGGGCATTTCCAGCAGTGCATAAACCAGACATTGATTGACAATTCCCACCCCTGGCAGACGAAACACTTCAAAAGTATCCAGAAGTGTTATAGCAAAGCGCCTTTCTTTTTTGATTATTATGACGCCTTTGAGAAGGTGTACGCTCAAAAATGGGAAAGGCTTGACCTGCTCAACATGCACATTGTAAAATTCCTGATGGATTTTCTGGAGATTAAAACACCCTGTTTTTTAGAATCAGAACTGGACGTAAACGCCCGCGGTACGGAGCGAATTATCGAAATCTGCAAACGTCTGAAGGCAACTGTATATCTCTCCGGCGCCGGCGGTAAAGCTTATATGAACGAGGAGAGGTTTGAAGAAGAGGGAATCAAATTACGGTATCAAAATTTCACTCATCCCGTATATTCTCAACTTTATGGAGATTTTCAGCCGTACATGTCTGTAATTGACCTTCTGTTCAATCACGGCAACGAAAGCATGGAGATTATCAGAAACTCATGAACGTTCTCGCTATTGGCGCGCATCCAGACGATATCGAATATGGTTGCGGAGGAACCTTGATTAAGTACATACAGCAGAAGCATTCTGTATACCTTCTCATTTTAACTCATGGACGATTCGGCGGTGACCCAGAAATCAGAAAAGCAGAACAACTCGCTTCGGCAAAGCTGATGGGTGTGGAAGATGTCTTCTGGGGTGGATATGCGGATACCAGAATACCGATAGATAAAGGTTTGATTGATAAAATTGAAGAGATACTAAAAAGGATAACACCTTCTTTTATATTTGTTCCCTATTTTGATGATACCCATCAAGACCACAGAGCCACAGCTAACGCATCAATCACGGCTACTCGATATATTAAAAATGTGCTTTTTTATGAGTGTCCTACGACTCAAAATTTCAATCCGAATGTATACGTAGACATAAGTTCGGTGTTGGATAAAAAGCTTGAAGTCCTTAAAGCGCACAAATCCCAAGTGATAAAAACCAAAATTGCGGATTTGACGATAATTGAAAGCAGTGTCTCCTGGGCGAATTTCAGAGGTATTCAAGGAAGAGTGAAATACGCAGAGGCTTTCGTACCACTGCGATTATTCATCAACGTGTGACTATATTGACAATTGACAATTGAAGATTTACAATTTACAATTGAAAGGAGTCACTGTTTGAAAAAAGAAGAACTAAAACGAATAAAAAAAAAAAGCTTTTGAAGAGAGAACTTGTTTTCCCTTTGTTAAATGTCGGAAATAAATATGTTATCAAATCTATGGTGGGCGCGCATATTTGTTTTATCGTTTCTCGCTTCACTTCTGTGTACTCCGTTGATGCGGATACTAAGCGGGAAACTAAGGATACTTGATACTCCCAATGAGCGGAAGATTCATACATTCCCAACGCCTCTGCTTGGGGGATTGGCTATCTATGCTGCTTTCTTCATAGCGGTGGTTTATAATTTCGATTTCTCAAAGGAGATGAAAGGTGTTGCAATCGGTGGAACGCTTGTATTGTTAGTGGGATTAGTCGATGACATCAGGGAACTGCCTGCGACGGTAAAGTTACTGGGGCAATTGCTGGCTGTCTCCGTTTTGGTCTGGTATGGAGTAAGATTGAGTTTTCTGCCCAATAATCTTTGGGGCGATATCGGCGAGGTGATTCTCACCAC
Organism: Candidatus Poribacteria bacterium; assembly: GCA_012961655.1. Taxonomy (GTDB): domain Bacteria; phylum Poribacteria; class WGA-4E; order DTYX01; family DTYX01; genus DTYX01. The sequence goes on along the minus strand of DTYX01000888.1, from coordinate 8,385 downwards.
AATCTGGGTTGTGGGTATAACCAACGCCCTAAATTACATCGATGGCATGGATGGATTAGCGACAGGCTGCGCTGCCATTTTTGCGCTCTTCCTTTCTATCGTGGCGCTTCAAACAGGACAACAATATCTTGGATATCTATCCATAGCATTGTTGGGCGGTTGTCTCGGCTTTCTGCCGTATAATTTTAAGCTCCGTCGCCCAGCGAGTATATTTCTCGGCGATGCTGGAAGCACTTTCCTTGGATTTACTTTGGCAAGTCTCGCAGTCATGAACGATTGGGCTAAAAATGAACCGGTAAAAGCTCTCAGCGCGCCTGTCTTGATTATGGGCGTCCTGATTTACGACATGATTTATACCACTATTTTTAGAATAGCGACGAAAAAGGTTTCAACTGTTAAAGAGTGGCTAGATTACACGGGAAAAGACCATTTACATCACCGATTAAATGCCATAGGATTGAACAAGAAACAGACAGTTTTGTTTATCTATTTGATAAACATCTGTCTTGGGATTGGAGCTATTGTGTTGCGCCCCGCTCGTACGATTGACGCTGTCATGCTGATATTCCAAGCAGTTGTTATCGTGTTTCTCATCAGTATTTTGGAACGGCTGTCAACGCAAGGCGCCAGTGAATAGGATAGAACAATGTATGAAAAACATTGGGGATTAAATGAAAAGCCTTTTGAAAATACTCCTGACCCCAGATTTATGTATGATTCCGAACAACACTACGAGGGACTAATGAGGTTGATGTATGCTATCACTCAACGAAGAGGAGCTGCGCTGCTCACAGGTGAGTTTGGCTGTGGAAAGACTCTTCTAAGCCGGGCTATTATTCAACAACTGGAACCAGAAAAATACGAGGTTGCGATAATTACAAATCCTGCTTTTACCGCCATTGAATTATTGCAAAAGATCCTTTTTGAGCTTGGAATTGACACTATGTCTGAGGATAGGGTAACAGTTTTGAATGCCATCAACGAAATCCTTTTTCGCAATATGCAAAATGATAAAGATACAGTTATCGTCATTGATGAGGCTCAAATGATAGAAGAAGAGAAGACGTTGGACGAAATAAGGGCTTTGCTGAACTTCCAATTGGACGACAGATTTTTACTTACGCTCCTTTTAATCGGACAACCCGAACTCTTAAAGATGATAGATAGATTGCCTCAGCTAAAACAACGCCTATCGGTGAAATGGCATCTGGGCCCTTTTAAAAAAGAGGAGGTTGCTGAGTACATAAACCGTAGGTTGTCGGTTGCCGGAGCGGATAGAGAGATTTTCACAGATGAAGCGATTAGTTTAATACACAATAAGACAAAGGGCATACCGCGATTGATTAACGATTTATGCGATATGTCCCTCTTTGCTGGGTATATGCGGAAAGCTGAAAAAATAGAACCCGCTATTGTTGAAACAGTTCAATAAAAAGAATGCCATCAATAGCGCGTAGATGGAAGGATGATAAAATGAGAGAATCAGATTTGATAAGACACAAAAAGTCTTCAAAAGATAAACAGATATTTGAGCCACCGGAACAGAAAGTCGAACCTCCACAAAAGGAGGAAAAACTCGAAATCCCCGCTATAGGAATGGAACAATTCGTTGAATTTTATTCAAAAGGCATCGAGATTCTCCACAAAATATCCGAAATGGAGTCCCTTGATGCTACTACCTGGCAGGAGATTCTGGACTTCATCAGTGAAGTTGTGGACATCACAGTGGAAATTCCAGGCGTTTCCGTCGATGTGGCTATAAATCATTCCGGCCATCCTTCCCTCACTCGCGCCCACAATATCATGGATGTTTTTCTCTTGGCAATTAACATAGGCATCGGATTGGGTTATTCAAAGGATAAGCTAATAGGATTGGGAACTACGGCTTTTTTACATGATATCGGCATGCTTAATCTACCTGAGGGATTGGAAGACCGCGATGAGAAATCGCCCACACGGACTGGTAAGTTCGGCAGAAAGCGACAAACCGACTTATCGTCTGAAAAGTCAACTGGAGAACAGGGGTTGGTTTTGCGACAGCATCCCATTTATAGCTTGCAAAAGTTGGAGGGAATAGATGAAGTTACTGATGACATAAAAATGGCAATCTATCAAGGGCATGAAAGGATAGATGGAAGCGGCTACCCAGAGGGAGTAAAAGGAAAAGAGATTCATGAATATGCTCAGATTATCGGCATAGCAGATACATATCAGACTTTAACATCATCTTCGCGTGCTGGGAAAACGCTTCCGCACGAGGCGATGAAAACGATTATAAATTATAGAAAGCAGTTTAATCCAAAAATCATCAAGGCGTTTATAAATCAAGTATCAATTTATCCAATCGGGAGTTTGATCCAGTTGAATAACAGTGAGATAGCTAAAATTATTGATACAAATAAAAATTCTCCTCTCAGGCCGAAGATTGTCGTGCTCTTTGATAGGAATGGTAAAAGATTGAAAGATAAGAAAACTATTGACCTTCGGAAGGAATTGATAGTACATATCAAAAAGTCTATTACTCCAGACGAAGTGGGTATAGATGTTAGTGATATATTGAAAATCTAATATAAGAACAAAATTCTGTGTTTTCGTCGCGATTCCGCTTTAGCGTACAAAAGAAAAGCGACGGAGACAAAAAGTCCACTGTTGACAGTTTCTTCGGCTGGCTTTCTGGCTTTTCTTTATACACGGGAGAGTCAATATCTCGGGAGATAAACATGTCAGTAAAAAGAAAGAAGAAGCAGAACGTGGTCGGGCTGTAAATAAGTAACCAGACCCAAAGAAAAATCTCAGGAAAGGAAATCGACCAATGAGTGAAGACTCTAAACCTAATCAAAAAAAGGAAGGATTACAAGAAATGTTGGGGAATGAAGAACAAGGAGTTGACCGCGTCCGGCGAAGACTCTTGAAACTTGGACTCTATGTTGCCCCCATTGTGCTAACAACTTCTACTATAATTTCAGCGGACGAGGAACTTCCGCCACCATTGATAACTCCTTGTAGGCCTTGGCCTTGTAGACCCGGGCCCTGTAGACCTGGGCCTTGTAGACCAGATTTGCCTTGTAGACCAGATTTGCCTTGTAGACCAGATGTCTGAAAAATTCTATCGGTTCCTCTTCTTTGCTTTCCCTCCTGCATAGGGTAGCCCCATTACCCGAATTTTGGTGAATTCGGTTACAATACTCCATTACAAAAAAAAGGGGGGCAGGAGGGATTTTCTCAACAAGTTTTGGCTATTTTGTCCGCCCCTGCCGATAGAGTGTATGGGAGGTGGAGATTTAGAGATGTTTTTGCAAGTTCAAGGAGATATCTGGTTTATCAAAAGGGAAGAGCAGTTTTTTCTTCTGGATGCGGATAGTGGACAAATTTATCCGATCGAGAAAGCATTGGGGCGTCTGATTGAAGGAAGCATGAATGGACAATCATTGGAGGAGATTGCCAGTCGGGTATTGGGTATTTTGGGCGATGACAATTTAGAACGCATTAAGGAACACCTTTTGCGGTATCCCTTCACTTCGTTCGAGGAGAAGCCTTTTTTCTCCCTGGGTGATTCTCCAGTCTCTTTTCCAAAATCGGAATGTGGTTTAGATGAGCGGCTTGACTTTATGTGGCTCGAAATCACCCCCAGATGTAATCTCGCCTGTATTCACTGCTATCTTTATTCAGATGCGGAAAAAGATACCACGCGGTTAGCGGATGCTCATAAAAGTTATTCACCCCGTGAGATAGGCGTGGCCTCCATCTCACGGGGTTCATCTCTGCTGGATACAGAAGATTGGAAGATGGCGCTTGAACAAGGGATGGAGATAGGTTGTAAGAGGGTTCAGTTTACAGGAGGCGAGGCGACGCTTCATCCTGACCTTTTGCCCTTGCTGCGATTCGCCCGACAAATCGGCTATGAGACGATAGAACTCTACACCAATGCTACGATTTTGACGAAGAGTATGTGCGATGAATTGAAAAGACTTGAGATACAGGTCAGCTTCTCTTTTTATTCTTTCCAACCCGATGCGCATGAGAAGATTACTCGAGGAAAGGGTAGTTGGAGAAAGACGGTAAACAATGTCAAAACTCTCGTCTCAGAGGGAATCCCTCTGAGAGCAGGCGTTATCCTGATGGAGGAAAACAAATCTCATTATGAAAAGACTGCCGATTTTCTCAAAAAGCTCGGTGTAGAAAATGTAAGTTATGACTACGTCCGACCGACGGGGCGCGGGCAGAAATTAACCCCTTCTTACGATTCCTCTTTTAAGGACGCATCTCTGATTCCTCTTGCTGGAGATGGAGTATTCAAAAGAAAGATAGTCGTCGCGCCCGATGGAGAGGTTTATCCCTGCATTCTCACCAGAGATATTTCTATGGGAAACCTTTTTGATATTCCACTCGGCGACATTCTATTTTCAAATGACCGATTCAGTTGTGTGGGGTGTAGTTTTCTCTTTTTGCGAAGTGGCAGGCGGTTTTATGCCAAACCGCAGCCTTGGTGGAATCTTAAAAGGAGGACGCAAGTGCAAGAAAAACCGAAACGAGTGGATGATATTTTCTATGAAGAGATAGAGGGAGAGGTCGTTCTTTACAACCCTTCAAGAGGCGACGTTCATCTTCTCAATCCCGTCGCCGCATCGATTTTTGACCTTTGCGATGGCAATCGCAAAGTGGAAGAGATTGCCGAGGAAATCTCATCCATCACCGGCGCAGACTTTGACGAGGTTCTATCGGACGTAAGAAAAACCCTGGAGGAGTTTCAAGAGAAAGAGTTGTTAGAGCGGAATGGTAATTTGATTGTCTCAGGTTTGCTATAGGAAGTTCGGCAAAAAACGCATTGCGCACTCTCCCTAATTAAATCACTTCAGAAAGAGGTGAGTATTGTGACAAGAACCGATAATTTACACCTGCTTAATCCCCTGAAAAGAAAGAACCGGAGGAAAGCAGGATGCTTGATGTATTCATACTTGTCGGACTGGTTATAAACGTTGCGCTCTTGGTGGTCATTCTTCGGCGACTCCAAAGAGGTGCATCAAAGCAAGATATTCCCAACCTGACTCACTTAGTTTGGCTAGAACGTGCTAAGGCCCTCGTTGAAAATGTTGAGAAGGTCAAGAAGGGGAATACCATAGATGAAATCAGAAGCGTTGACTAATCCCCATCTTTTTTTAAAAGAATACAGAGAGAAATTAGAATCCCTTTCCTATCGAAAAATTCGGCATGGGAAATTGACTGACAACCTTATCATCGAAGAGAAGGCCCTCCCCTGTGAAGGAGGGGAAAAGCCAAAAAGTTACTTGCTAAAAAAAGATGGATACAAGCTCATTAAAAGCCGAAACCCATCTTTGCTCATACCTTATTTGGAATGGGAAATATTTCATGCTTATATCGATGAAATATCAGAAGATTTTTCAGTCTTCCATGCCGCTTCTATTGTAAAGGATGGGAAAGCCATTCTCCTTGTAGGAGAATCGGGAAAGGGAAAAACCACACTCACTGTGTCCTTAGTCAAGAGAGGATTTCGCTATCTCTCGGATGACCTCTCTGCCATCCATCCAGTAACCTTAAAAGTTTTACCAACTCCAAAGGCTGTTCATCTCAAGGGAGAGAGTATGGAATTTTTCCCCTCCCTTTCCCCGGAGTTTGTTGCAGTTCCCTATCCCGATGGGTTCTTCCCGGGTTTCAAAAAGGCTCTCTGTTGTTTTCCCACAAAGGATATTCTTCCCGCGTTGGATACAGATTTTTCCATTCATCTCATTCTTTTCCTTCGGCGCTGCGAGGCGATTGAACTTCAACTAGCGCCAAAAAGCCAAGCTGCCGCTCAATTCTTCGCTTATTCTTACAATCGCGCTCTCAAAGATTTTAATACGGCGATGCAATTGGCTCAAAAAACCCCCGCTTTTTTTATCCCAGTGGGTGAGCTTTCATCTACCTGTTTGACCATTGAACGCTTATTTAAGGGGGAAATAGATGTCTAATTTTCGTCCAGAGGGAGATTTCAGCTCCGGAGTTCGAAAGCGGTCGAATGAAGAGATACTATTAATCAATTGTGCAAAGACGCAGGCGGCTAAGGATTTGATTGAAAAATTTTTAAATCCCGACTTAGATTGGGAGTATATTATTCAAAGCGCTCTTAGTCACCGCATAGCACCTTTATTGTATTACAACCTCAAACTTGCCCTCGAACGAAGCGAAGGGAAGGTGAGCGCTGGCTTAGTGCCTCAAAGAATCATAGAAAAGCTCCGAGAGACGTATATTGGCACTCTAGTACACAACTTGCTAGCTTCGCATGAACTCAGCGAGATTCTCAAGTCCCTTTTGGATGCGCAAATCAAGGTCATTCTTCTGAAGGGTATAGGGTTGGCTAAAACGGTTTATCCCAATATAGCCGTAAGGCCGTTTAGCGATATTGACCTTTTAATCTCTAAAGAGGACTTGCACAAAATAGAGGCGAAGCTTTCTCAATTCGGATATGACTTATTGTACGATTATCGTCCGGGATTTGCTTTTCAGTTCGAGAATAAAAAATTCTATGTAAATAGGAACGGAGTTTCGATAGACCTTCACTGGCATGTGGCTAACTTGCCGTATTCTAAGTATCTCGCGATTGCCACATTCTGGGAGAGCGCTATCCCGGTAGATATAGAAGGCGTTGACACTCTGGTTTTATCGCCGGAAAACCTGCTGATTCATCTCTCCCTTCATGTTTCAGAACACTATTACTCTCAGTTGCTTTGGTTGGTTGATATTTCAGAAGTCATCCATCATTACAGTGAGACGTTTGACTGGGAACTACTTTTAGAAAAGATTAAGCGTTATAGAATTCATTCGTTAATGCGCTATGTCTTGCGTCTTGTAAAGGAGCTTTTCGACCCTCCTATTCCATCCTTTGTTTTAGAGCAGTTGAGCTCCTATAAAGCGTCGTCTTTTGAAGCGCGACTCTTTGACGCCCTGGCAAACCCCAACATCACCGACATCAAGTGGGCTATAGCCGAATTTCTAACTCTCGATGGAATGATGCCCAAGATGCGGTACATGTTTGGTAAGCTTTTTCCCAGCAGGGGTTTCATGCTAAATGGATATCCGAACAAAAATATCTATAGCTCATATTATTTACGGGTAAGTAATGTCCTTTGGGAGAGTATGAAGACATTGTTGCAGATTTGTACATAAAACCTCTCTTAAGTAAGATATTCTCCGAACTCCTATTGTTAATCTTTGTAAGATGTCGCAAGCTATCTTCCAGGCTTCTTAACGCTGTTGACAGCTTTAACAGTTCAAACTGCGCAGCTTATCGAACATCGCCGCAAGAGATTGTTTTAAATCATCGAGTTTGACCAGTTGTTTCTCTTTTTCCCGCCTTAGTTTGACTTCCACGGAATCCTCTCTCAAGGTGCGTCCGCTTACAGCCAGACGAATCGGAATTCCCAGCAGGTCAGCGTCTTTGAATTTCACCCCGGCGCTTTCGTCTCGGTCATCAAAAAGCACCTCATAACCCTGTTCTTGTAGTTGAGCATACAATTTTTCCGCTTGTTCAATAACATCTTTTCCTCTACCTATATTCATCAGATATATCTGATATGGCGCTACGGAGAGCGGCCAGATGATGCCATCCTCGTCGTGGTTAGCTTCCACTACCGAAGCCATGAGCCGGCCCATGCCGATGCCATAGCATCCCATGACGATAGGATGTTCTCTCCCGCTCCGGTCGAGGTATGTGGCTCCCATAGAGGTGCTATACTTGGTACCTAGTTTGAAGATGTTGCCGACTTCTATTCCACGCGCCGCTTTAAGTCGGCCGCCGCAATGAATACACTCATCTCCATCTTGAACCATTGCGATATCAGCCACGATAAGTTGGTCTCTCTGACCTGGGAAATCTCTGGGATAGTTGACATTTTTCAGGTGGTAATCCTCTCTGTTTGCCCCAGCGACCAGATTTGTAGCTTTCTCCACAGAATCATCCAGAACTATCTTAATTCCGAATTCCGAATTTCGAATTCCGATTGGGGAAGCGTATCCTGCCACTATATCGTGTCGTCGCAATTCATCATCGGTTGCAATCCATAAATTCGGCGTCTTCAGCAAGTTCATCAGTTTGATTTCATTAACTTCCAAATCGCCACGGATGCCGACGAAGATTACTTCCTCACCAGTTGAGTAAAAAACTGCCTTGAGAGTTTGGCTCTCTGCGACGCCCAAGTAATTTGACACCTCTGCAATTGTTTTCCGTCCGGGAGTAGCAACTTCCTCAATTTCACGCGGCTCTCCATAGTCGAATACCTGTTTTTTGGTCACAGCAATCTCAGCATTCGCTTTATAATCGCATGCGCTACATAACATCAACTTATCTTCGCCAGATTCTGCCAGCAGCATGAACTCATGCGCGCCCAACCC
>DTYX01000887.1 GCA_012961655.1 Candidatus Poribacteria bacterium | reverse complement strand
ATTGCGGAGATAAATCCACTAGCTATCATAAACGATGGCTCTATCTATGCAAAAAGCAACGCACGACTGCGTCTTAGCGCCATAGACGCTGTTCTGGAGATAGACGATGCAGCCTTGTATAAGTATTCCGAATTCCAGGAGAAGGCGTTATTGAGAATAGCGGATGAGTTGGAGAGGGAATCGAAAAAGATTGGTGTTTCCTACGTTAGCCTTGATGGCGATATTGGACTTATATGCAGCGGCGCGGGCCTCGGCATGGCATCCATCGATATGATAAAATCACAAGGAGAGCCGGCGAATTTTTTGGAAACCGGCGGCGGAATCACTCAAGAATTGATGAACAAGGCGTTGCGACTCGTCCTGAAAAAACCGGGTGTTAGGGCAGTATTCATAAATCTTTACGGTGGCATAAATCCCATCCACGAAGGCGCTAAGGGCATCGCTGAAGTTATACGTGAGGATAATGTAACTATCCCGATAGTTGCAAAAGCTTACGGCAATTTTCAAGAGGAGACTTGGGCGACATTGGCAAGCGCGGGTGTGAAGGTCGTAAAGCATACGCAGACGGGGAAAGCTGTGGAGGAATTGTTTCGGATAATAGAACAAGGGAGAGATTCATGAGTATTTTAGTTAATGAAAGCACCAACGTTCTGGTACAGGGAATCACAGGCAAGATCGGCATGATTCAGACGGGGCTTATGCTACAGCAAGGAACAAAAATTGTCGCGGGAGTTACTCCAGGGAAAGCCGGTCAAAAAGTTCATGATGTGCCAGTCTATGATAGCGTTGAGGAGGCATTATCCGAACATCCTATTGATGCGTCCGTTCTTTTCGTGCCCGCACGTTTTGCAGAGGATTCGTGTTTCGAAGTGATTAATGCGGGGATAAAAATCGTCGTATTGATTACAGAACACGTCCCCGTTCACAATACCATGCGCATTAAGACGTATGCCAAATCTAACGGTGTAACCGTAATTGGTCCAACGACGCCGGGCATCATCTCCCCTGGCAAAACAAAGATTGGTATAATGCCTGTGAATATGTTCTGTCCGGGTTTTGTAGGTTTAATTTCTCGCAGTGGGACGTTGACGTATGAAGTCGCCGGCGCTCTCTGCGAAGCTGGACTTGGACAAAGTACCGCGGTTGGAATGGGAGCTGACCTCGTCGTTTGTACAGACCTGGTCGAATTTTTAGAACTATTCGAAGCGGATAATGAAACCCAAGCGGTGGTCATCGTGGGCGAAGTTGGTGGAACACAGGAGGAGACGGCAGCAGAATTTATTCATGCCAAAATGTCTAAGCCGGTCGTGGCTTATGTCGCCGGCAGAAACGCGCCCGCGGGCAAACGGATGGGGCACGCCGGCGCCATCGTCCAAAGCGGCAAGGGCGATGCCCAGAGCAAGCTCGATGCCTTCAAACGCGCCGGCGCCGTCGTCGCGGAGAATCCGATGGATATTCCTAAGAGGTTGTGTGAAAAGCGTTCCTTTCTACATAGATACTAATTTGCTTTTCATTTATTATTTCGGTCATTGGTAACTGGGTATTGGGGTGTTGGGGTAATGGGGTCGAAAGGAGAAAGCATGGTCCCGACGCCGTCAGAGACGGTTAGGTACAAGATACTGGCAACTTGATGCGTATAAACTGGCAAAAGAAGGAAGAGAACGTATCTTTCAGTTAAGCAGGAAGTTTCCCATATAAGGGTATTGTGTCTGGAGGAAACAGTAAGCACACTCGCCGGGACATCCACTGGCGATGACAGCTTGCCAAAAGCGGAAACAAATAATGTCGTTTTTGCCAGGGTCGGAGAATTGTTTTATAAAAGGAGAATTTCTTTTAGTGATTTTCATCTTGAGCGTCCCTTCGGTCTGAATTTTATTTGGCTATCCCAACGAGCCAATTTGTCATACTCTGCTTTAATCTCATTGATATAGTAAACAGTATCCTATCAATGAAAGCCGTTTCACGTAAGAAGTTGGGTAACTCTTTGAATATATTCAAAGAATCGCCTTCAAATCTATGCAGGCCTTCCCGTAGACTGTCGAACGTGTAGTCAGGATAACGCTCCTCGAGTTCCTCCTCAAAAGCAGTCAAAAAATCCAATCTCGCTTTTCCACTATCTCTTGATTCTTCCCATTCATCCAAACGTCGCAGTGCCTCGTGATAATGCGTATCCATATCGCCGTCAAATCCTTCACGACGGCAAGCTTCCAAAACTGCACGCAAGACAACCTCTTCGAAATCCTCTTTGGTCCGATAATCGCAGATGGCTACCAAATATCTTCCCTGGCTTCTTAACACTCTGAGATACTCCGCTTTTGCCCCATCTACTTTGGCGTAATTGTCAAAAAAAGCTTTTAGTTCAGGTGTATCCGACTTGTTGGAAAAGAAATTTGCCATCATCAAAAGCAGGTGAGATTTGCCAGTGCCGAAGCAGCAACTTTTCCAGATTTATCGGTCGAAAAGTATCGATTATATCTTTTAAAGATTTGTCATTCAAAAACAACTCAAGCAGGTCGAGATAGCGTCCGCCAGCTTCTTCTGCCACCTTTTTAGCAAAATCGCTTTCCCCGCAATTAGCCTCTCCCACGATGAAAAAAGCGCGATAGCTTTCTCGTTTTTGTCGGTCGATGTAGGATAAGATGTCCAATAGATTATCTGTCATAATAAAGCTGTTAACGCTAATCTTGCTTTATTTGCCGAAAACAGTTTCTACCTTTTGGCAAATGTTAGATAATTGATAAGGGCGAAAAGCTTGGATATTGTCTTTTTCGGGAACTTCTTTTAAGAACTCTTTTGTGTCTTGATTCAAGTAGCTTGCGATTTCGTTTAGTTCTTCTATTGTAAGCGGTTGTTTTCCGTTAATCTTGCGACTTAGACTGTTTGGATGTATACCTAAAAAAGAAGCGACTTTTGCTCGCTTTCCCCAAATTGCCCCTCTCAATTTCTGGCTATCAACTTTCAGTCTATTCATACAAAAATTCACTCCTTTTCTCTTTTTGTAACAGGTGAAAAATTCAAAAAATTTAAATTTAATCTTCTATCACCTGCACATATTTGTGATTTTGGATCTTTTCAATCTTTTCTGCGACGGCATTATCGCCTACCAATCCATGATAAATCCCATCTATTTCTCCGTCGAGATGCCTTGCTACCAGTTTTCGAAGTTGCCGGTCTTCAAAATAGCCCAAAGCCACCCAGATATTAGCGAGCTTTCTGAAAGGTTCAAGCCGCAGGTGAGCATCCTCCCAGAGTTCCTTTTTCTTATCAATGTCATCTAAATACCATTTCTGGTTGAAAATAAAGCATAATTATGTTATCCTTTATCTCTATAAGTTTTGCCTGGAAACATAGATT
>DTYX01000886.1 GCA_012961655.1 Candidatus Poribacteria bacterium | reverse complement strand
CAGCTTCCCAAGCTGAGAGTCGCGGGTTCGAATCCCGTTGCCCGCTCCAACTCTGTTACGGAATTGAAAAGCATCTCCAAAGCGAGTTTTGGTCTTGTTTCATGTTTAAGTACAGGTGAAGGAGTAGTGTTTTGGCGATACCGGCAAGTTCACTGAACACAAAAAAGTTTGTCAATTGTGAATTTCCCATGTAGCTGGTAAACCTCGCCGATTAAATGGCGGAAGGTTCTTCAGTTCACGATGGATTCTCCCAAACAAATCAAAAGATTAAAAGACAAAATTTAATTTCTGTCTTTAAGTAATTAGCCCCATTGGGGCTTTATTTATTATTAGGTGATATTTAGAACTTATTCGATGCTCAGAATTTCGTTACCCCAAAAAGTAGCTCAGAAGGAGTTAGGATAGTGCCACTTTTTGAATTTAGATGTAAACAATGCGATATGGAATTTGAAGAATTATGCCTCTCCAATCGAGATGTAGAACAGGTATCATGTCCCGAATGTCAAAGTGGTGATGTAACAAAGTTGCTTTCTGTTTTTGGGATTCACTCGCGTGGTGGAAATTCTAAATCTTTGTCAAACGGTTCAAAATGCCGTTCTTGTCAAAGAAACACTTGCGCGAATTGTTAATCAAAAGGATACAGAGCCAAAGATGAATATATAGCGAGGATTTTATGGCCCGTAGTGAAAAAATTACCAAGAAAGAGTTAAAAGAAGATAGATTTGTAACGCTAACACTGGAACTTTATGAATTTCTCAAGAATAATGTCAAAACTATCATGATCTCAGTGGGCATAGTCATTATAATTATAGCTGCTTTTTCTATCTATTATAACAATAAGCGGGAAAAGGAAGCTGCCGCTTCAATGGCAATGGAAAAAGCTATCAAACTATTCGAAGAAGCTGAAGATGCTTGGAGTGACCAAGAAGAAACAAGCCAAGAGGAATCCTCAGATGCCTATAAGGATAAGTATGAAGATGGTAAGGGCAAATTTGATGATATTATTAAGCGTTATGGCAGTAGCAACTACGCTGATAAAGCTTTATACTATTCTGCTAAGGCGTCTTATCAGATTGGAGAATATGACCAAGCCATCAACGGTTTTCGGGAATTGGTGGATAAATACCCTAATAGTCTTTTTGCTCTCTTCGCTCAAAGCGCTTTGGGTAATTGTTACGAACAGAAAGGTGGCGAGGACAATCTGAGAAAAGCCATCTCAGAATATGCGCCTCAAAAATTTGAAAAGTTTGCTACTTCTCCACAACAGGGGCATGTCGTCGCTCAATCGCTTTTTCATCAGGGTATGTTGTACGAAAAACTTAGTCAGCCAAGCGATGCGTTAAAATCATATAATCAAATTATCGATATGTTCAACGGAAATCTCAAAAAAGCCATCGATGATAAAATCGATAACATGTTGCAAGAGGCGAAGGCGCTGGTGGAGAAAATAACCAAGATTCCTGGTTCGCTTGATGAGGATATGCAAGCTAATATCTCGAAAGCGCAAAGCTATGAGACAACGGGCAAGTATGAGAAAGCTTTTGAAGCATACAGTGCCGCGATTCATTTATACAAAAGTCAAAAAGGAAGCGGGACAGCTATTTCACCAAAACTAGAGGCAGAGATTCGTGAATATGATGAGCGCGCCGAGGATTTCAGCAAAAATCTTCGGGATGCGCGTCGTTATGAATCTCAAGAACAACAGAGCAGCGCATTGTATGCGTATGACCGCGCCGTCGGTTTGAATTTCGCCCCGACCCGCGAACTCTACGAAAACACCTTGCTTCAACGCGATAGAATACAAATTTCTCAGGTATCATCAACGGATAATCAAAAATTTTAAAATACCGGTATCACCTTTGATATATACTCCAGATGAACTGGAAGAGCGACTTAAAATTGGGGACGATTTTGTGAAAGAAATAATTGAAAGAGGGAGACATGATTTAGAGGCTGCCAAAATTCTTCTCGCAGAGGGAATCCTATTATGGAGATAGCTCCAAGAATCAGTGTAGATGAAAAAATTTGTTTTGGCAAACCAGTAATTAGTGGAACACGTGTGCCAGTTGACCTTATCATAGGAAAGCTTGCAGGAGGAATGACCTATGAGGACTTCGAGGAGCAGAGGATGAAGAGATTTATGAGTTTGCGCAAAGAGATGAAGCAGTGATTCTTACAGACGATAAAGGTTTTGGCAATATTCTCCGGTTTCCATTGGATAACCATTTTGGAATCGTAGTTGCGCACTTTCCGAATGAGATGTCTACTATGGAGATAAACTGTCAGCTTTTAGAAAGATTTGAGAATCTATCGGAAGATGACTTCAATGGGAATCTAATTATCATAGAACCCTGGAAGATACGAATTAGAAGAAAATGAGATGAGGAAGAAACGGACAAAACATCGCCTAACAAAGCATTTACGCTCTACTTCGTTTCGGGGCTTCGCCTATATTCGCTTCCGCTACGCTCCAGCGAACGTCGTAAATGCTCAACCGTTACATAAAATTCCGAACCCCCGCTTTGAGAGGTGAAGGAAATGGATGAAAGAATAAGACATCTGGTAAATCAAATAAAAGAATACCTGATGAAGATGTATGGAGAAAAGATTAAGCAAGTCATACTATATGGTTCTCATGTAAGGGGTGAAGCTATGAGTGATTCAGATGTTGATATACTTGTAGTGGTTGATGGGTTTCTTAATCCTTTTGAAGTTAGAAAAGGCTTGAGTGATCTTCTGTTTGACATACTTCTTGAAGAAAGTGAGCTTGTTTCAGTTATAGCTGTTCCCGAATATCTCTTTGAAAATTACAATTCTCCATTTATGTTGAATGTGAAGAGAGAGGGTATGGCAGCATGAAAGAGATAAGTGATTTTATTAAGAAAGCGGAGAAATTTTTAAGCACAGCTAAACATGTTTTAAGTATTGGAGATTACGACTCCTGCGTTTCAAGATGTTATTATGCAATGTTCTTCATGGCAGAAGCGGCGCTTCTCACAAAAGGTTTGAGCGCCTCCTCTCACAAAGGCGTAATAAGTTTGTTTGGAAAGCGTTTTGTAAAAACCGAAATTTTTGAAAGGGAATTAGGAAAAGCACTTAATGACGCCTATGATAAAAGACTGGTCGGAGATTTAGTATTTGACCCATTCGCTGGGATAGGAACAGTGGGACAAGTTGCGCTTGCTTCGGAAAAGCGTAAAGTTCCCAGTGATTATAAGGTGAAATTATGCCGATATTAGAAGACTTACCAAAAGAGATTCCAGAAGAGAAGCTTGAAGAATTCCTTCAAAAAATAAAACAGGATTTTCCAGAAGAGCAATTCCCAGAAATATTTGTTAAATACTACAAGACAGATAAAAAAGTAATTATTCTTGGAATTGGGGAAAGCGTTGAGTGCGCCAGACAAACGCTTCAATCCTCGGCGAAAACTCCTTCTCTAAAGGGGAAAGAACATCTGAAAATCCTGAGAATCCCTCCAATAAGGCTTCAACTGAGGTGAGATAATGGAAGCGAATGTAGAGGTAACCTTGCGAATGAGAGGGAATTATCCCAATATCTCTTCTGGTATTGTTTATCTCAAGAACACCAAAACGGGAACTTTTGTTAGGATTCAAGCCCCAGATGCTCTGAAAACCTATGGCGTCAGCAATATCGTTATGGACAGCGGCGCTAGTTCTACCTTATTTCCTGAAGATTTTGCTGAAAAACTAGACGTCCAAAGACCGGCGGAAGGCGAGGAGGGGTATTATATTTTCAGCGGTGTGGGAGGAACTTGTATCGGTTTTGTCTCACTGGTTGAAATTATAGTCGGGGTCGAAAACGATGAAAGTCGGTTGGAAAGACCCATTTATCCATTTTTTCTGACTAAGTTTGCGCCTTCAATTACAAGTGAAGGCAAGCTGTTATCGCAAGAAGAGTACCATCCGCATACCCAAAAAGCGGTTGATTTTATCTGCCCGCCTTTCAAATATCATGACGATTACACGCTACAGGTGAGTTCTCCAAACGAAGAGTTTGTACCTTTAAAAAGGCGATTAAAGCTCGAAGTAAATGTTGGACTGGAGATGGATTACATTCTCATCGGCAGGGATTGGCAAAAAGAGTTCGATATTCTCTTCAAAGCAGAAGAGATTACCATAACCGGTACTTGGTAAAACAATGCTGGACAACACGATAAAAATCTTAGAATTTGATAAACTCAAGGAAGTCTTGAAAAGATATGCCGCCTCGAATCTCGGCAAATCGCGAATTGAAGCGTTAGTTCCTATGACTGATTCGGCGGAAATTAAGCGGAAGTTGAATTTATGCAGCGAAGCTAAAGAGATTTGCCTGATAGCAGATGGTTTTCCATTAGCTGGATTAAAAGACATCCGACAACTATTGAGAAAAGCCTCAAAGATTGGAGCAATTCTTGAACCAGAAGAATTGTTGGATATTGCCGGTATAGCGCGTGCTGCAAGAAATGTTAAAAATGCAATGAAAAAATTTAAAGAGCAATATCCAAATATTCAACGAATAGTCGCCGACCTGCCGATTTTACCTGAATTGGAAGCTATTATCGAAGAAACCATTAGTCCAGATGCTGAAATTTTGGATAGCGCTAGCCCAGAATTGCGCGGGATTCGCAAACAAATTATCAGCACTCGTGAAACTATCCACTCGAAGCTAGAAAGTACCATCCGATCTGTCCAGACTCACAAATTCATTCAAGAAAGTGTCGTTACTTTGAGAAACGACAGATATGTCATTCCTGTAAAACAAGACTTCAAAGATGCTCTCCCTGGAATTATTCAAGGTCAATCCGCAAGCGGCGCAACTGTCTTCTTGGAACCGGCGGGTATTGTAGAATATAATAATACTCTTCATCGACTCGATTCTGAAGAATTGCGAGAGATTCGGCGGATATTGCGGGCTCTCACCGATGATGTCCGGAGTTTTTTACCTGAATTGGAAACTGCT
>DTYX01000885.1 GCA_012961655.1 Candidatus Poribacteria bacterium | reverse complement strand
CGGCAGCAACGAAGGGTTCATCTACGTCTGCAACGATTACCCTTTGGCAATAAACAATGTCGGAATAGCCATCGCTCAAGCTGAAAGGTGTGGGTTGATTGGCGAAGATATTATGGGCTCTGGCTTTAATTTCAACTTAAATATATTCAGAGGTGGAGGCGCCTTTGTCGGTGGTGAATCTACAGCTCTGATGACTTCATTGGAAGGCAATATCGGCAAACCAAGACCCAAATATGTACATACTGTCGAAAAGGGGGTTTTCAATCGTCCGTCTAACTTAAACAACGTTGAGACCTGGGCTAATATCCCACTAATAATAGCTAAAGGGGCGGAATGGTATGCTAAAATCGGCACGGATAGCAGCAAAGGTACAAAGATATTTTCTCTGGTGGGAAAGATAAACAATTCCGGACTGGTGGAAGCGCCTATGGGCATAACGTTGAGGGAACTTATCTACGATATAGGCGGCGGTATCCCAAACGACAAGAGATTCAAAGCGGTGCAGACTGGTGGACCTGCTGGAGGTTATATCCCTGAAAGTTTAATTGAGATTCCGGTAGATTATGATAACTTAGCCGAGCTTGGCTCAATGGTATGTTCCGGTGGAATGGTTACGCTGGACGAAGATAGCTGCATCGTCGATTCGGTTAAATATTCTCTCAGTTTCCTCAGAGACGAATCCTGCGGAAAATGTGTCCCCTGCCGCGAGGGACTTAAAAGAATAGTGGAAATACTGACTGACATCTGCGATGGAAAGGGGCGAGACGGGGATATAGATTTACTCTCGGATATGTCATCCGTGATTGCCAAAACCACTTTGTGCGCTCTTGGTGGAACAGCCCCGCAGCCCGTTTTGAGTTCGATAAAGTATTTTCGGGACGAATACGAAGCCCATATAAAAGACAAAAAATGCCCCGCCGGTGTCTGTAAAGAACTGATTCAGTATTTTATTGACCCGGAAAGATGCACTGGATGCGGACTGTGCGCCAGGGAATGTCCACAAGAAGCTATTTCTGGAGAGAGAAGAGAACCTCATGCAATAGATGTAAGCGGATGCATAAAATGCGGTCTCTGCCGCGAGGTCTGTCGATTTGAAGCAGTAAGTACAAGGTAGTTAAAGGGCTAAGGGTTAAAAATTTACCCTCTTGCCCTTGGAAAAGAGGTAAACAATGGTAACTTTTACTATTGATGGAAAAATCGTAGAAGCGGAGGAAGGCACAACTGTTCTACAAGTTGCAAAAGAGAACAATATTGACATACCCACATTATGTTATCATGAGGCGCTTGAACCATCCGGCGCTTGTCGACTTTGCGTGGTGGAGGTAACTTCAGAGCCAATGCGCGAAGTCATACCGAAAATCGGGGAAGGAAGATTAGTTACCGCTTGCAATTACCCTGTTGAGGAGAATATAGAGGTTAAGACCAATTCAGAGGAAGTAATAGCAGCGCGAAAATTGGTCGTGGAGTTGCTATTAGCGAGGTGTCCGAACGTAAAATCCATTCAGGATTTAGCCAGAGATTTTGGGATTGAAAAACCTAGGTTTAGATTAGAGGATGACGATTGTATCTTCTGCGGCTTATGCGTCCGAATCTGTGAGGAAAGAATGGGTGTGAGCGCAATTAGTTTTGTTGGGAGAGGGATTGAGCAAAAAGTGGATACGCCCTTTCACATAGAATCAGATGTATGCACGGCTTGTGGAGCGTGTGCCTTTGTTTGCCCCACCGGCGCAATTAAACTTGAGGATATCACCAAGCACAAACCCATCCAAATTCCCTCTGAATTCAACCTCGGTTTATCTTCTCGTACTCCTATTTATCTCGCCTACCCCCAAGCAATTCCCAATGTTCCAGTGATTGATAGAGATAATTGCGCCCATTTTCTCACGGGTAAATGTAGAGTTTGTGAGGCTTTCTGTCCAACCGGCGCGATTAACTTTGACCAGGGCGAGGAGGAATTAGTTGAATTAGAGGTGGGCAGCGTCATCCTCGCCGCCGGCTACAATGCTATGGAAGCTTCAATCAGAGGGGAATACGGATACGGACGGTATCCAAATGTCATTACCAGTTTAGAGTTTGAGCGAATCCTGAGCGCCTCAGGTCCGACGGAAGGACACATCGTTCGCCCAGGCGACCAAAAAGAACCTAAGCGAATTGCCTTCATCCAATGTGTTGGCTCACGCGATGTCACCGAACGCGGCAGCGGTTACTGTTCCTCCGTATGTTGCATGTATGCGACGAAACAGACAACACTGGTCAAGGAACATTTTCCTGAAGTGGAAACTACCATTTTCCTCATTGACCTGCGCGCTCATGGCAAGGGATATGAGGATTACTATCTAAGAGCTGAAAGGGAATACGGGGTTAGATATATTCGTTCCGCGGTATCATCGGTCAAAGAGATGCCACAAACGAAGAATTTGCTTCTGGGATACATCTCACCCGAAGGTGAACCGGTGGAAGAGGAATTTGACCTTGTGGTGCTCTCCGTGGGGATTGAGACTTCAAGCACGTTTGATGAATTATGCAACGCCGTTGACGTGGAGGGCAACGAATACGGCTTCTTAAAAACTGAATTATTCTCACCTACCGATACATCACGGGAGGGCATCTTCGTTTGTGGCGCCATTCAGGAGCCGAAAGATATCCCGGATTCTGTCGTGCAAGCCAGCGCCAGCGCCGCTAGGGCGGGTGAAATACTAGCGGATGTAAGGAACACGATGGTGCTGGATAAAGAATATCCGCCTGAAATAGATGTCCGTGCCGAGACGCCGCGCGTCGGAGTATTCGTCTGCCACTGCGGCAATAACATCGCCTCAGTGGTGGATGTCCGAGATGTCGCCGCAGAAGCAGTTCAACTTGATGATGTCGTCTACGCTGAAGATATCCTCTTCGCCTGCTCGCCAGATGGCTTGTCTAAATTGAAGCAGATAATAAAAGAGCATCAACTGAACAGGGTAGTAGTAGCATCTTGCAGCCCGCGGACGCACGAACCGCTATTTCGGGAGACCCTGCGCGAGACGGGCTTGAACCGGTATCTCTTTGAGATGGCTAACATTCGCGACCAATGTTCCTGGGTACATTCTCATCAGCCACGAGTTGCCACAGAGAAATCCAAAGGATTAGTTCGCTCCGCCGTAGCCAAAGCCCGGTTTTTGCAACCGCTGCAACGCATCCAACTGGATAACACACAAACCGGGCTGGTGATAGGCGGCGGTATCGCTGGTATGACAGCCGCTCTTTCTTTAGCGCGGCAAGGCTTTGAAGTACATCTGGTGGAAAAGGAAGCGGAGTTGGGCGGAAACTTTCGCCATGTCCGATACACCTTACAGGGAGATGAACCGCGGGAATTTCTCAACGCGCTTATAGACGATGTTAAGAATCACGAACTTATCACCCTGCATCTTTCAAGTGAGGTTAAGGAAGTATCGGGCTTTGTGGGCAACTTTAAAACTATAATAGACACTCCGATAGAAGATGAGACCGTTCCTAGTAGTGCAATTCATCGCACGTCAAACGAAGGCGATAAATCACCTTACTACGAACGCGGTCAACAGTTGATAGAACACAGCGTCGTAATCCTGGCAACTGGCGCTAGAGAATATCAACCGGAGGAATACTGTTATCCCACAAGCGAAAAAGTTTTAACGCAAAGGGAACTGGAGAATCGCATAGCGGATGGCAATCTCCGACTTCCCGCGGACAGTGAAGTTGTAATGATTCAATGTGTCGGATGTCGCAATGAGGATAGGAGCTATTGCAGCCGCATCTGCTGTTCTATGGCAATCAAAAACGCACTGAAGGTCAAAGAGGAAAACCCCGCGGCGAATGTATATATCCTATATAAAGACGTAAGGACCTACGGCTTCAGAGAAAAATACTATCAGCAAGCGCGGGAGAAAGGTGTTATCTTCATTCGATACGATGACGAACATAAACCGAAGGTTCAAGAAAAGGATGGAAGGCTCGAAGTTGCCGTTTTTGACCCTGTGCTCAAGGAAGATTTTACTTTTGAGCCGTCTTTAGTCGCGCTCAGTGCAGGCATAATTAGCGGTTCGGACAATGAGAAAATTAGCAACATGCTGATGGTGCCACAGGGGGAAGATGGCTTCTTCCTGGAAGCGCACATCAAGCTTCGCCCGGTAGAATTCGCCAGCGACGGTCTATTCGTCTGCGGTTCAGCACATTGGCCAAAATTTGCAGAAGAGAGCATAGTTCAAGCTCAAGCAGCAGCGGCAAAAGCAGCCACATTCCTCTCGAAAGAGAAAATTGAAGTAGAAGGCGCAATAACTGTAGTAGAGGATGACAAGTGCGTCGCCTGTCTCACCTGTGTGAGAGTATGCCCCTACAACGTCCCTGAAATCAACTCTGAGAAGGGTGTAGCTGAAATAACGCCGGCTAACTGCCACGGCTGCGGTGTCTGCGTTAGTGAATGTCCGGCGCGAGCGCTCCAATTACAACAGTATAAAGATGACCAGGTGTTTTCAATGATAGACGCGCTTTTGATGTAGGAGGATGCATTAGAAGACTTGGGCGTCTACCTTACGTAGTAGTGCTGAGAGATATTTAGGGGGAATAAAATGAGTTCTAACGTTCAAAACAAGGGCGCTTTCGAACCGCAGATTATAGCCTTCTGTTGTCATTACTGTGCTTATGCGGCGGCAGATTTAGCTGGTTCGGCGAGGATACAATATTCGCCCAACGTGAAAATCATACGACTTCCTTGTAGCGGCAAGGTGGATATCTTGCATATTCTACACGCTTTTGAAGCAGGCGCTGACGGTGTCTATGTGGCAGCATGCTTAGAGGGAGGTTGTCATTTCATGGAGGGGAATTTGCGCGCCAAGAAAAGGGTAGCTTATGCCAAGCAACTGCTTGAAGAGATTGGGCTTGAAAGTGAACGATTGGAAATGTACAATATGTCTTCAGCAATGGGCGGCGAGTTTGCCAAGGTAGCGGATGAGATGACAGAAAAGATAAGTAAACTGGGGCCAAACCCGTTAAAGTTTGTCAAGTTCGCGAAGCAATCCCGAAAATCGGGGAAGGAGGGTAGCTGAATAAATGATAGTTGCCTCAAGAAAACCTCTCGACGAGATAATCGAGATTATCGGCGATTATGAAAAAGTTCTGATAGCTGGCTGTGGCACCTGCGTGGAAGTTTGTCATGCAGGGGGTGAAAAAGAGGTGGAGATTCTGGCTTCTCAACTCAGGATGAAATTCGGCAAGGAAGGAATAAACAAAGAATTTTTATCCGATACAGTCGAACGGCAATGCGAACTGGAGTTCATCGAACCATTTTTGGAAAAGGCGGAAGATTTAGATGCTATACTTTCGATGGCATGCGGCGTTGGGGTAAACTTCCTTGCCGATAGGCTGGATTCCCTGCCGGTATTGCCAGCCTTGGACACCACATTCTACGGAGCGACTGAAGAGCAAGGCGTGTGGACGGAGAAATGCAGCGGTTGCGGCAAGTGTATACTTCATCTAACAGGGGGCATCTGTCCCATAACTCGTTGCTCTAAAAGTATCTTAAACGGCCCTTGCGGCGGTTCCGATGGTGGCAAATGCGAAATCAGCGCGGATGTAGATTGCGCCTGGCATTTAATTTATGAGCGTTTAAAAGCGTTAAACCAATTGGAGAATATTCAAGCAATCAACCCCATTAGGGATTGGTCTACTGGTTTAGATGGCGGACCGCGCAAAATGGTCCGGGAGGATTTACGTCTATGAAAGCGGGAAGCAATTTGGAAAAGGTATTGAGCAGCGGGGAGTTCGCGGTTACCGCGGAACTCGGCCCCCCTAAGAGCGCCGACCCTCAGGTTATCATAGAAAAAGGCAATATCCTGAAGGGATATGTGGATGCTGTAAATATCACCGATAATCAGACTGCCATTGTTAGAATGGCCAGTATCGCCGCTGGTGCTATCGTGGTTAAAGAGGGGATAGTGGAACCTGTTATGCAGATGGTGACAAGGGATAGGAACCGCATCGCTATTCAGAGCGATATCCTTGGCGCGGCAGCTTTGGGAATCAAGAACTGTCTCTGTTTAGCAGGAGACCATCACTCTAGCGGTAATCACCCTTCCGCAAAAAATGTATATGATTTGGATTCAATCCAGTTAGTTGCGATGTTGAAAGCGATGCGAGACGATAAAGTGTTCCAATGCGGTGAAGAGATAGAAGAGGTACAACCGCAGCTCTTTATCGGCGCCGCTTGGACGCCTTTAGCTGACCCCAAGGAGATACGGGTAATAAGACTGGCTAAAAAAGTAGCGGCTGGCGCGGATTTCATTCAAACGCAAGGCGTATACGATGTCAAATCCTTCGCCGAGAGCATGAAAAAAGCGTGCGATATGGGACTCTGCGAAGATACCTATATCCTGGCTGGCATCATTCCTCTTAAATCCGCCGGCATGGCTACATATATGCAGAAATCAGTGCCAGGGGTAAATGTGCCAGATGAGATGATAAAACGTCTCAAAGACGCCGGCAGAAAGAGAGCCGGCGCGGAGGGGAGAAAAATAGCCGTCGAGCTAATTCAACAACTGCGTGAGGTTGAGGGAGTACGCGGTGTACATATTATGGCTATTGAGTGGGAAGAGAGAGTGCCTGGAATAGTGGAAAAAGCCGGGCTTTTGCCTCGACCAAGCCTTTAATTCTTTTGCTCTATCGATGAATGTTTAATCGTAGTGAACCTTTTGAAGTACCGCCCAAAAGAAGGAGGGATAAAAGATGGCAACTATTTTGCTTGTCGATGATGACCTTGATTTTGTCGAATCAACCAAAGCTATTCTGGAATCCGGAGCGTCTCATCAGGTAACATGCGCTTATAATGGTGAGGAAGCTTTGGAGAGAATTAAAGAAGAGAAGCCGAACCTGATTATTTTGGATATCATGATGCCCAAAAAGCATGGTTACGCTTTGTGCGAAGAACTGAAGAATAATCCAGAATATTCAGATATACCGATTCTTCTGCTTACCGCTGTAAGCAGCGAAATATCTAGAACCCGTTATACGACGCAGATGGGACGTATGACGCAGGCTGATGATTATATAGATAAGCCCGTCAAACCTGCAGAGTTATTGAGTCGCGTAGAAGAACTTTTAGAGGTCCATAGTTCCTAAATCCTAAATTCCATTAACCACCAACAGCAAGCAATACGTAATGGGTGCTAATTGATAAATTGAGAATTAACGGTGGAGGTCTACCGCTTTTAATATGTACCTCTGCTGGAAAGATACATTTTCGTAAAGAATAAGTGAGATTCGACAGAAAGAAAGGGAGCAGGAGCGGGTTTCTTTGCTTACCCGCTTATCTGCTCCAGCAATCCTCCATCAAAATATTTTGAATTGTTATCAGGTCATTTTCCTTCACACTGTAATAAAAGAGATTATATCGTAGATCCAGGAACTAGGAGCTATTCTTGCTTTGCTTTCCATTGTTCTTTCATATTTTTCATCTCTTCATTCAGTTCGAGCGCTGGAAGCTTCGTTTGCGCCGATTCATCAATCACCCAATTACCATCTTCATCCTGCAGGACCGGCTTACGTTGATGCACCGGCAAAATGCCGAACTTCTGGTGCGGTTCCAACTGATACCAGTATGCAACTGACGACATCTCATTGGCGAGATGATTGCCATGTCCATGTTCGATGGTCACTCTGATTTCTTGCTGGAAGCGGATGGGGTTTTCCAGATGGAAGACATATGAAGTTTGGTAGCCCTTTGTGTCCTGCTCATGAATAGAGGAACCGTTGTGCATAAAGGCATTGGGTTGCATTCCCCAGGCTTGGTTGAGGTAATCCTCCGAACCGGTGCCGTGTAGGTCAGGCGGCCATTTGTAGCCGTCCACCCATATCATATCGTCACCTTCGCCCCACCACGTGCCCTGAAAGTTGCTGACGGACAAATTACATCCGATGTAGTGCCCTGTGCCCTCGGCTTGTAGAATAACGTAGTTGTTCTCCCACGCCAGACCTTCTTTGTTTACGATATTCGCTTCAGGTGTGTTGACCCTGATTTCATGTCCCCAGCCATCACATGGATTTTCGCGACGGAACTGAGCATGAAAATAGGCGATATCGTCAGCGTGAGGCTCATCATACAACTCATAGTCGATATAGAAATATTGACCATGGTCACTCTCACCCTCATTGACCAACTCAATACGAGCGGATTTATTGAACGGCATTTGGACATAACAGTTAAGCGCGCATCCAGTATTGAATTGATTATTCCCTCGCGTGGATGCTGAGAATAAATAAGATTGGTACGAATTGACGATTTCGTGTCCCAAGCCAAAAAAGTCGCCCAAAGGAGATAGAACGCTGGGATTCTCTTCATCGTCCCAAAACATGCGAATCAAAACATCTCGGTATCCATCCCTTTGAGTCATCCAGATATGGTTTATGCAACCACAACCTTTGATGTCAGCAAGAACTCCGGTTTCACCTGCTGGTATACGCCAAGCATCGGCGTTACGCCCGGTTACATCGTAGGATGAAGCGCGCAATGAACGCGCTTTTCGAACGTGAGTCAGTGAAGATAATAAACCTCCTAAATACATAACTCTCTCCTTTCAAAACGGTTAGAATACTGGTAAATTTACGCTTTATCGAAGCTCCTTTCCGATAAAAAATGGGGCTACTCTTTATTTACCAAAGTCAAACTAGATGTGAAGTATGATTTCAATAAATTCAGTTGGACTGGTTCTTTCCGTTCTTGCTTTAAAACTTCCGTCCTTGTTACCTCGCCGACAAGTTCGTCGATGATGCGCGGCATATCATGAATCGCGGGATGAATATCGAGTGGGTTGCCGTCGCAAATAATATTGGGATAATTGCATGTAAAGGTCTCAAGAAACTTGCCCATCACAATCACAACGATATCGACTTCATTTAATTCCATCTCGGATGTAATAATTCTTTTGAGCCAATGTATCGCTCGTTGTCGAATCCGATTTTTTAGCGTATTCCAATCGCAAAACCCCAAAGAAGTAGATTGTCGCTTCCGACAGACGAGGCAAGCATCGTATTTGACATTTCCACTTTGACTGTGATATCCGCTTTTGCCTTCGGAACGAACAATCGGAGCCGAAGAGACATAAAAGCCCGAATCGAGCAATACTTTCGTCAAATTTTCCCACGCCCACAGTTTATTGTGATGGAAAGTAAACAACATAAGTCCCTCATCTTTCAAGACTCGGTGACATTCTTTGAATACATTGGTCAACCCCTCAGTGAAAAAGCTCACATCCTTGCCTGATTTTTCATTTTGCACAATCTCCTCGGGACGATATGACAATTCCGACTGGAAATACTCGTACCGCTCTTTTAAAGCCAGGCGTAGCCAGACGTAAAAGAAATCCGCCAGTTCGGAATACATCACGTTATCAAAATAGGGCGGGTCTGTGATGACGGCGTCTACCGATTGAGATGGCAAAAACGACAAATCCTCGGAGTTGCCGGCTGTAAGTAGAGCATTTTTGCCTTCATTTTGTAAATCCGCGAAATCTTCTGCGAATACGCTTTGGCTGGATTCTCCGATAGCTTGTTTTTTAGATTTCCCCTTTCGCTGGGTTCGCTCGTAAATCCCCCCGGCCCCCTTTAATAAAGGGGGAGTAATCTTGGCAGAGTATACTTTCCCACGACGCATTTTCTCGAAACATTTGGTAAAACTCCCGCGCCCGAACTTT
>DTYX01000884.1 GCA_012961655.1 Candidatus Poribacteria bacterium | reverse complement strand
TTATGGGCATAAGCCTGGTGTCCCACATCCCAGATAATTTTATCCGTAGGCGAGTCGAATACTCTATGCAAAGCAATGGTTAATTCAATAGCCCCCAAGTTTGACGCTAGATGTCCCGCGCCCTGAGACAATATATTGAGAATATATGTGCGAATCTCTTTTGCCAGTTGGTTCAGTTCCGATAGAGTCAGTCGTTTCAAGTCCTTTGGACTATTTATTGACTCCAGTATCATATCAATAACTCCTCCTATCAGCGGCTATTTTCTTTGACATAAAACGATTATAGCCGCTGATTTCTAAACCCCCGTCGATGCAGCTAATCAGGAATTCAGATAATCAGCGGCTATATCACTAACTTCTTAATTCGTAACTCGTAAATTCGTAATTCGATTTAATCAGCAGGTTGTAGTTGCATCTGGGGCGCTCCAGCTTGTATCTCCTGTCTTCCGCGTTCATGGAATTCGCCTCGGACCTCGACGTTGAAGGTTCGCCAGATGAGCAACTGTTTTCGCAGCAGGTTAAGGAAGCGTCGGTTGACGCGTTTCCATGAAGCGATTTCGCCGCTTTCTCGGTGCACGTTGAGGAAAATTCTGTAGAGGTCTTCCTCTTCGCCGCCAGCGGGCGCAATTATTAGATTAATCTGTTGACTGACGCCTAAATCATAAGGCGCCAACCAGACCATCATGCTGGTGCTATACTCTTCGCCGCCGTCTTCTAATTGCCTGCGGCTAAAAGTAACTTGGTCGGTGTAGAAGTCGCTCGCTGACTCATCTGCATGCGTTTCGAAGTAATCTCGCATGAAGATATTTAGTCCCAATGCTTCTTCGCCAAGTACGGTGAAAGGCAGGTCGAAATGCCATTCGTCGCCCTCGGGTTCGGGTAGTTTCCACTTGCGTTCGATGTCAGGCACTGCCATGCGCGAGGCTTTGATAGCTGGATAGATAGTTGAACCTAGCACAACTAGCATAACTATAATTGTCGAAGTCACAGTTGACATGGATGAATAGTTCAACGTCAGTCCGGCGAGGATTTCCCATTTTACTAAAGCCCATGATGTCGTTTGACCGATCAGATAACCGAACACCGCGCCGATGATGGCGTAGACGCAAGCTTCAGCGATAAAGAGGAAGGCGATATGCACAGGGGCAAGACCGACGGAGCTATAGATTGAAATCTCTCTCACTCGCTCATAAACCGCGCCCAGCATCGTATTGAGGACGATTAAGGCAGCTATCAGAATGGGGATAAAGAGATTGCTCATGCCGCTGAAAGAGGTCATACCGATGGAACTGTAAAGGAATACATCTCTCCCTTTGCCGACAAAGAAGTCCAGGGCGATGCGGTTCATCAGCGGACCCATGATTAAATCGAGTTTTTTAGTTGGAGACAATCCACTTGTGTCACCTTCCGTGTAGCCCATGTTGACAGCAACTGATTTCAGGTCGCCGCCCTGATTCATGACGACTTCATAGGGCAAAATCGCCACACTATCAGGGGTCAGATGGAGATATTTCTGTAGTTCGCCTTCCAGTGTTTCGTCCCCTTGCAATCCTCTCGCTCGTTGCTGCTGCATAATCTGATAATCCACCGGTGTCAGTTCTTCGCCGTCGTTATCCTTCAGGTCTTTGAAACCGATTGATAAGATGCCGACGACGGTGAAGTCCGCGCCGTAAATTTTGACAGTAGCCGTTCCCACATCAGCTTCTTCGATTCCAAGCGAATTTGCGACTCCGTTGGGTAAGACACAGACGTAGGTTTCATCAGGCTTAAACCATCTACCGTATCGCAGATATTTATCTATTCTAGTTGCTTTAGGTTCATCGGCGCTCATACCGACAAGCATATTTACGGTATATTCTCTCTTCTCACCAGTAAGCGGCATTTCCCTGACCAATTTGACGAATGATTGCTCCCCAAGCCCACTAGATTGATACCAGGCTCTAGGCGCAATAACGTTAGTAACTTGAATCTCCTTGCCTTCGTAGGTGATTGTGGTCTTCCGCAAGTCGTTCATGATAGATGTGAGAACAGGTTCTTCCAGAGGACGCCAATATTGGTCGCGGATTAAAAATCCGGTGTAGCGCGGTTGAACCGATGGTAGATGTGTGCGGTTGGGGCGCATAAAGGTTCGCACAGAGGTGAATGAAATGACAGTGAAAGTCAGGATTACCAGCGTCGCGCAGGTGAGGATGGTTCTGCCTCGCCTTTTTCTCATGTTATTCACCCCTAAACTAAACGCCGCCGCGGAAGCTGACAAGCGACCGACATCAGCTTTATAAATCTTTGATGTCTCACGCTTCATCTTGTCCAACTCCTCTTCAAATTTCTTCACAATGATAGAGATTACAATGCCCGTTAGGGCTAGGACAACAAAGGCGAGCAGGATGATAACCGGGGTAAAGGTGATTTTGAATGCGGGGTGTATTTGTGAGAGCAGTAAGAACACTATCATAAAGATAGCAGCAGTGGCGCCAATCTGTTTATGAATGTTGGGAAATGAGAAAAGGAGTCGTTCCATGAAATATGCGAACGGCAGCAGTATGGCTAAATAGAACATAACCCCTCTGACGACATCATTACCTGTATCCTTGACATCAGGATATGCGCGTGACTCAAATCCCCATGCAGAGCGCGCCAATTTCAGCGCCTGGCTATAGTTTTTCTTCGTAAGTTCCTTCTTGGCAGTTAGAAGCTGTTCCCACGCGTAGTTATGCAATTGGTCTAACCGGTTGGAGGAGATTCCGAAGCCCTTGTACATATTTGAGCGATTTTCGTCCAAATACCACATATCTCGCACGACAACGTAAGGGGTTAGGCGAATTGAACCATTCTCTCTGACGGTGAAGCCCTCACCGGTATACAAGGTTGGGTTTTTCACCCCGAGCTTGGATGCATTAATAAGAAGCAAGCGCTTGCCAAGCAATCCATAAGACATACCAACTTTAATTCTGTCGCCCGGTTCTGAGTAAATTATCGCTAAAGGTTCAACCGATGAAATACTCTCTTGTGAAGCGCCCCTTTGAAACCACGGTTTTGAAAAGCCGTACTTCTGCGGTTCGCCATCGGTGTCAGCGTCGTAGACAGAAAGTTCGCGTAGCGTCCGAAGATATCGTTGGTCAACTAGGTCATAAATAGTAGTTGAAACGCAGGGAAATAAGACGATTCGGCAGCCTCTGCGACGGGTGTTGATTGGAATGAGGTTACTAAACATCTTGGCGCCGTAGCCCCCTTGGTCAGGAGCATAGACGATATCGCCGGAGTCCTTATCGAGAACGTAAGCTTCGACCTCCTGCCGTCCTTTTGGTCGACGCGTCGCACGCCATTCCATCGCCAGCCCAGCTATCTCAAAAATTCCCTTAGTATCGCCTGAAACGATAAGGTCACCTCTGACGCCCATCAACGTTTTATCCTTACGCCTGATAGCCAGAACAGGGTTGGGGATTGGTTTTTCGGGGATGGCGCTCTCTTTGGCGTCAAACTCGACAACATCGCCATAGAGGTTGCAATAGAAATTTCCCACTCTCGCAGCGGTGGGCATCCACGGGTCAGTTAAAGCTTGAATCAATATAGATGCCAACGTTGTCGCTTGAGATTCTAAATTATCAAAATTGACTTTGTCAAAAGTATCCAACGGTGTATCAACCAACACTCTGGCATCATTGATAGTGGCGAAGGCGATACCGGTCATTCCAGATAGAGTTGCCACTTCGCTATCGAAAGCGATTTTCCCTGGAATATAGGTCTGCCAGGTTTTGCCGCCGGTGGCACTGATGGCATTGACGAAGTTAGTTGTGCCACCCAGACCGGCCACTGAAATTAACGTTGTGATATCATCAACTTCCTCATCAGTCAACACTGCTGGATCTTCATCGCGCAAAGAGAGCATCTGGTCTAGTTTACTGAACAATCGCATCTGACTTTTACGGTCTTTTCTGGCAGTACGAATATCATTTCTGATGAATCGCTCTACCTCCTTGCGGATATAATCCATATCCTTGAGCATATCTTTGGACGGTTCGCCTCTATCTTTCATCTGTTCAAACTGGAGTTTCATAAGACGGCTGACGCCGCTTAGACCGATGAGGATATCATAATAATCGGTCACTAAAGTTTCCAATGTTTTGCCCTCAATAGCCTTCTTGGTCTCCATGTTAGAAGCGATTGTCCACTGATTAGCCAAAACCGCCTGACGAATCTGGTCATCCGTATAGGTCCACAAATCTTTTATGCGCTTGCCAAAATCCGCGTTATCAGCGTATTCAGCTAATTTGTTGCCGATTGGGGCAAACTCACGGCGCAGAGTGAAATCCGGTTGTTGGTCATAGAACCAGCCCTTATTGAATACGCCGAACTCGTGGCTTTGGGTGGATAAGTCAATAGAGATGAACAAAGATGTATAGTATCGGTTCAAAGCACTTTGCAATTCAATAGCTTGAGTAATTCTTTTAATCTTTCTTCTCATCTCTTCCCGATTGAAGCGGGACATCTTTTCA
>DTYX01000883.1 GCA_012961655.1 Candidatus Poribacteria bacterium | reverse complement strand
TTTCGATTTCGGTAATCCGTAGAGTCGCATCTGCGCGCCTAAACGCCGGAAAATTCATAGATTGGCAAAAGGGCAGACACACAGGTCTGCCCATGTGGTTCCCGAATTAAATTGTCAAATGACATTAGATGGTTAATGAACGGGCTAGGCAGCCCGCTCTACATGCTCTGCTTGTCAAAACAAATTTATTTAACAGAGCAGTAGCCCATGTTCAGGCTACTGCGTCCATTACGGCGAAAGTTCCCGCCGTAATGGACTTCGTAGATATACTCATAAACGATTTCAGAAACACGGCGAAGGATATTAGATCTTGTATTTACCCATGAGGACAAAGACTGTGTTCGATTGCCATAATGAGTTTTTGTCTTGTCCTCAATCATTCCTGTAAAAGCGTAAACTTTCTGCCTCCCTTTTGGATCCTTGATGACCAATACGCCACTATCACCAACCATACCGTAAACAGTGCCTGTTTTATTATAAACTCGCACACCTGAAGGAATACATGTATTCTTGTAGATTCTATCCCAATTTGGCAGACCAAGATAGTATTTCATCTTCTCGGAATATGGTAGGTTCCCCAACCACAACTGGTTATAAAACCGATTAAGATCATGAGCCGAAGTCGTATTCCGGTAAGTGCGGCCTCCTTTCGGAATATATTCCACTATGCGCGTTTGCTCAAAGTAAGGATAGTTGCGTGTCAAAATTCGGGTCACGTTGCGCGGTCCTTTGAGCAATCTAATGAAATAGTTGGTTGATGGATTAGAACTCCACTGAATCATCCGGCGTAGATGCATTCGATTTATATCAGTGTGTTTAAGACGATTGCGCTTCACCTGATGAAAATAAGCAAGCATAACAAAGTTTTTGATGAGCGATGCTGCCATCCTAGGCTCATCTTCGTTAATCGAAACCACTTTTTTTTGCTTGGAAATGTCATAGACGACGAAACTTGTTCGCTCGGTTTTTTTCAGTACACCGCGCTGACGGAGTCTTTTTATGTATCGGTCAATGTCTGCTTCGAGACGTGAATCTATAATAGAGGAACTTCTATTCATAGGTTTTGGTCGAGTAGTTGTTATCGACCAATAACCTCTATTTCGGATAGGACAAGCTGCAGAAAGCCCACTTTTCTTTGCAATGCCAGACTGATAGAGCAGCCGGGCATGATGCAGTGCTAGCCGAAGAACCGTCTGATAATCTCCATCTCTATCATATATCACTCCATACCGATTGCTTTTGCTACGCACGACCTTTATCTTTCTGGCGGCGTCGGGACCTAAAACCCTTTTGACTTTAAGGGCATACTCCTTTGCAGACTTAACATCCGTTGTCCATAAATAGCTCACATCATAGTTTCCTGCTGCAAAAAGTGGGAATAAAGGCAGCAGAAAACCAATTAAAACAAAAACCAGCAACATCAATCGATTGTAATGTCTTGCTTTCATCAATGTACTTCCTTTGACTTTGATGTAAATAGGTTACGCCGCAAGTATTTTGTGACTGAGTGAAAAGGCCCTCTGAATCCATCCTCCGGGTATATAATTACGCCAGCGGTTGTAGTGTACAAGGATTGCCGTGGTATTATCGGGCGCTCCTCTGGCTAAAACCTTCCGTATCAAAATTTCACACGTTTTTTGCAAAGAGAAGCGATATCGCCCAACGACAGATAAAATTTCGGGCTCTTCGAGTAAACCGAAGAGCCCGTCAGTTGCCAGTAGAATTTTATCCCCGCGTTTTAGCGGAACTTCCTTTATATCGACAAGGACAGTAGGTTTTAACCCCAACACGCGAGTTAGCACATTCCTGTGTCGGTGTTTTTTTGCTTCGGCTTTTGTGTTCTTGCCCGAATCTATGAGTGTTTGCACAAGCGAATGGTCTTTTGTAAGTTGCAAGATTTTACCGTCTCTAACTAAATAGCCCCGCGAGTCGCCCACATGCCCAAGCGCCAACTTTCCGTTACGGATGAC
Organism: Candidatus Poribacteria bacterium; assembly: GCA_012961655.1. Classification (GTDB taxonomy): domain Bacteria; phylum Poribacteria; class WGA-4E; order DTYX01; family DTYX01; genus DTYX01. The sequence continues at coordinate 6,591 of DTYX01000883.1, read as the reverse complement.
ACCGACGACTACGGTGGTGCCCATCCCTTTCAATTCAGGATGGGTTTGCGCTTTTGAATAAATCTTCCGATTTACTAACGCTATGGCTGTCCTTATCGCCTCTGCGGGGTTTTCGTCACCGTTTGAAAGTCGTTTCTCTAATTCCTGTCGAATGAGATTAACCGCCAATTTGCTAGCGACTTCTCCTGCTTGCCTGCCTCCCATGCCATCTGCGATAATATAGAGCCTTTTTTCCTTGTCAACGAATAAGCTATCCTCGTTGTTTTTCCGGCACATTCCTATATCGGTTGCGAATCCTACTCTCATTTTTTACCTCGCCTTCACTCGACAATGTCACATTAGAAATCAGAACCAATCGTAGCCCAACTTTCTAAGTTGGCCGGCAGAGAGTGTTTTTCCCTCAAACCAAGATAGAATCTTGGGCTCATAGAAAGGAAATGCGACATTGCCAAATTCACAGTTTTCTAGCGCCAAGAAACATCCAGACGCCGAAGAAAAACAACATGAGGACAGCGATATAGTTCAGGAAAAACTGGACACTTCTCAAAAGAAAGTCAAAGCGGATTGCGAGCGCCCCCAGCACAAGAGGTATGCTGATTGCCAGAAAGAAAAGCAGGTTGCTCCTCATACAAGAACAACCTCCATTTCTGCCAACGTTGTCTTAGCGCTGCCGATACGAATCTTATCCCCAGGTTTAAGGGAGCCTTCGTCTACTTGCTCCTCGTTGACGTACACATGCACATCCTCGCGCTTTGGCAAGTCGGTAATTAAGAGCTTATCTTCCTCTTGGACAACCAATTCAAATTGTCTACGAGAGATGTGCCGGGAGTTATCCACCAATGCTATATCAGCATCCCCGCCCATCCTACCCACAAGCACCTGCTTTTGTGGGAGTAGGAATTCCTCACCCTCACTTTCGCCGGCTGTCACGACTAATTTAATCAACCCCGGGAGAATTTCCTCCTCTTCAAGCGGGATAGTTCCAATAGACTCTTCCAATTCTTCCAGCGGAATGGTGCCGATATCAGCTTCTTCGTCTACGGACGGTTCAGTAAGCGGTTCTTCTCCCGATGAAATATCTGGCTCCTCTTCCTCCGGAACTATGATTTCCTCTTCTACGTCATCTTCAGCTTCTACATCATCTTCGGGCGCTTCCTCACCTATCTCATCAACTAAAGCTGCCTCAATGCGGACATGTCCTGCATTTACCTCGTCCGATTCCTGTATTTCAATCGCCACCGAGCCTTCCAGTTCGTATTCTTCTTTCTGGATTTGCTCCTCCAAGTACTTTTTTAGCTGCGTTATCGCCTTTACCTTCAAACCTCTCCACTTCTTGGAATCTTCCGGATTCAAGAATATGATATAACGGTTGGGCGCATAGTTTCCATAGGGAAGCTCGCGCTTCTCGTCTCGCATAGCAGAAACAAGCTTCTTTTTCAGGTGGACTGGTTGAAGCTTTTTGCCTTTTCTTATTCTAAACATTGTCTTATCCTCCTTGGTTTGATAGTTCATTCTCTCATGGAGAATGAATAAATTATCCTTGCCTTTCTATAAAATCCGTGCTATGAATCGGAATGACAATCCACTGAAAGAATTTCGAGCGTCACGTTACCGAGCTTCACCTCTGCCCCATTGGAAAGTTTCGTTTTCTTTTCAATCCTATTACCGTCCACAAAAGTGCCATTTCGACTATCTAAGTCGGTTATATAAACTGCATCTTTGTCAAATTCGAGTTTAGCGTGCAGTCGGGACATCTGATGGGATGAATCCAGTAACTGAAAATTAGCGTCCTTTCCGCGTCCTAAAGTCACGTTCTCTACAATCCCGATGGCATACTGAGCGCCTTTATTATCTCCTTCGATGATTTCGAATTTGACGATGGCGTTGCACTGATTCTTCGCTTCCTCTTCGTCATACTCATAAGGCACTAAATCACTATCGACAAATTCCCCTTGTTCCATTGCAAAAGCAGGTTCAAGTTGAGCTTCACCAAAGAAGGGCGCAAAGACCAAAATGATCGATTTTTTGCCTCGTCCAGCTCTTTCGTCCTGTTCCCTTTTTATCAACGTCATCAACCGACGCCTATCAGCAACTTCATCCTTTTGGCTTAGCGCCACAGGTGCAGAAGCAAGCGTTTTTCGCGTAAAACGTATCATCTTTTTTATCGGTGAAAGCTCTTTTGCATAGCGCTTACTTTGTGCCAGCTGTTTCTCCTTTTGGGACAACTCTCTACCGAGCAACATATTCTCATAAGCATCCAGAATTTCAGCTTTTTCTAGTTCTTCTTGGGTGTAATCTTCCTTTTTTTTCTGCCTCATTATCATCTCACCTCCTAATCCAAACCCTTTATGCCGGCTTTGATGAGTTTTTCCCTCATTTCCAGACGTCCTCTGTAAAGCCAAACCTTGACAGTGTTTTGTGGCATTCCGAGTTCTTCAGCAATCTCCACGACGGTTTGCTGGGCAAAGTAGTATTTCATTATAACCTCCCTGTAGCGCTTGTTGATTTCATGGATGACCCGCCGCACAATACTGATATTATCTTCCATTATTGCCGCTTCCTCAGGTGTGGGCGATTGGTCGAGCAAATGGACGGCTATTGTTTCTTCGGAATCAGTATCCACCTCATCAGCCAAAGGAAGAAAGTCTTGCAGCCTTCCTTGTCTCCTGTATAAATCAATTGCCCGATTAGTTGCTATCCTTCCTATCCATGCGCGAAAAGTAGCGCCTTTCTGTGGCTTCCATTTATCATCTATGAGGGCACGCCAAGCATTCAAAAAAACCTCTTGCGTCACATCTTGAGCATCTTCATAATCATTCAGCACGCCATAAACGATGCTAAAAACAAGGTGATTATACATCTTATGCAATGTTTCAAAAGCTTTTAAATCGCCATCCTTAACCTTCATAGCTAACATTTCCGCTTCTTTATCTGATTCAGTTTTTACTTTATGCCTCAAAGCAAATCTCCTCCCTCCGGCCGGAATGGAAGTAGAACTTTGAATTTACCAAAATCTCCTGCAAAACGTAGACACGTCTTATAGGTTTCAAATTTAATTAGTTAAATTGCCGTAATCGCCGTAATTGCCGTAATTACTTAAATTTATATTGATTGATTGCCTAAATTACTGCACACATGAATGTGGCAGCCCTCCGGGTGGACGGTAGGCGACTACCTTTACAATTTCGGCGAAAGTATAGAATTAAGGCAATTTCTTTTGTGTACACAGTTAATGTTTTGTCCGCGTCCATTCATTAGGTCGGTGGTATCTCGTTTTCATGAACCCGTCAGTAATCACACTGACGGTTTTTTCGTTTTATCAAATCATATCCTTACTAAACATCTCTAAAAAATCGATTGAGTCATGAATGTACATTTCGCTAGTGATTGCTGTCGAGCTATGCCCCAAATGTCGTGATACAGCCTTTAATGAAAAGCCCTTATTCAATAGCAGGTCATTTGCCCTTGCATGTCTGAGTGAATGGGGGGATATTTCCAATCCTAACTTGCGCCCAACATTCTTTAACTGCTTATAAACATTCACTCGATGCAATTGCCGACCTGACCTACTTGAAAATAGCCATTTATTCCCTTGAAACCCACGCCTAATCTCATCATATAGATTTGGTGGTATCCCCACAAACCGTTCCTTATTTCCCTTACCTAAAATCCTTATCTTGATATGTCGATTAACGGGTTCACAATCGCTTAGTCGAACCCCAATCATTTCACTTACCCTACAGCCTGTCACAAACAGGAATTTGATGATGAGCCGTGTTCGTTCTGTAGGAGCATGATTGATTAGTCTTTTCACTTCTAATTCACTCAGGCATTCATCTTGCCGAATTGCCTTGCTTGTTTTATATATGTCTATCTGTTGAAATGAACACTCAATTGCCAAGTTCCTGAGTGTGCTATCCCCACCAATCTGAGCTTTTATGCATTTTAGCAAAGCGTATTTTCTCAGGTTCAGCGTAGCAGGTTTTAACTTATCCTTAATTGAATCAAAGTAGAGTTGCAAAGATTGTTCGCAAACGGTTCGTCCCCGTTCAGCTAAGAAACGATTATAGTCATTAATCGCTGTCTTGTATGTCTGTTTTGCGCCTTGTGATAATCCACGCTTGCTATTCCTACTGGATAGTCTATCGATGACACTCACATCAAGTTGATAGATTTCAAAAGCTAAAGAAGAGTCTGATAAGTTATTACCAGCGACAACTAAGTTGTGCATCTTTTGTCCCCTTGAGTTTAGATTAACTACAAAATGTAACTTTTGTAGTAATAAAAGATATTATGCCACAGTTGTAAATTCTTGTGCAACGTTTTTGTTACCTGCCCTCCCCTGAAGATTTTGTGGTAATTATTGAATTTTTATCTGTTAGTAAAGCGCTACTAACATTTACTAACAGATCATTTTTTATCCCTGACGGGATAATAATGTAATCCGCCCTTCGGTCCGGCTTTGTGCGTGGCGATAGTGCCTTCTTCGTATAGGGTTTCTAAGAGGGTGTGTGAAAAGGTAACATCATGCAAGTTTTCCTTTTATTAGCCACAGAATTTTTTGCTTTTTTCTGTGTTTAATCTGTGTTAATCTGTGGCTAAGTCTTTTTCTTTGTATTCTCAATCGTTTAATAATTTTATAATTCATTTTTAACTCCCTCACTCCCTATGCTTAAAATCCACAGGCGTGTATCATGCGGGAGTGAAACATGATACTACCCGCCGGTGGGTCTTTTCAAACTTCAGGTTCGGTTGCCTTCGTGTACCATGAATTTTTAGTTATTACAGACTTTGCAATTTCTCAATTTTTGTGCTATAATATAAGCGGCGGTATCACCGCCTATTTTTCTGCATCCCCAAAATATCAGCCCTTGCGTCATCGTCCTGTTCAGGTATGGTGCAAGGGAGACTGTACTTGAATGGGGACCGTAAATATTGGGGTATGGATTGCATCTTCGGCGAAAAGTGACGTTACAATTTTATCTTAAACCATACCAACACGTTAAAAGATAGATAATGAAAAATTGCATTTTGTTCCACATTATCTGCTAAAAGAGACATTAATCTCGATTAAATCTTTTAGCTTTCAGCTTTTAGCTTTTAGCCTTGCGTGAGATAAATAAAACATTATCAGCTAACGTTGTTTTTCGACGTGTTTAGGCAATTCATACCCCGTATTCAATATCCAGCCGTCGCCTGCTACGCAATGCCAAGCGTCGGCTTTCTTTTTTTACCGTCCTTATCCTTTTGAAACAACAGGTAGGATGCAGGTTAATTATTCTGATAAACGTCCCCGATGTTCAGTGCCAGTAGTTCGCTGATTCTTCCACCAACCGACACACCCAGCATGAATAATGCCAGATGCCTTTGTGTATAGTCATCCCAAAAGCAACGGGCAACCGATTCAATTTCAGTTTGTGATGGTGGACGTGAACCCTTCATATCCTTAACCTGTCATGCGCTCTTCGACGAACCGCATAATTTCCTCCCTGGGAATTCGATAAATCCGTCGCTTCCCCGTGCCAATATCGGCAGCCTTCAACATGTCTTTTTCAATGAAACGTCTGATTTGTTTTTCGCTGCAGTCTAAAAGTTTAGCAGCGTTCTTAATAGTGAGGAATTCTTTTTCTTCCATCAATTATCACCTTGGACTTTATATTACCATATTAGTACGAATGCCGCTGACTTAAGCACACAAGTCCATGCGACATTCCTTGCTGAAACGCATTCTTTGTAAATTACGGTTTAAAAATCGGAATTTACATTCTTCACGTAGCGTCCAGATTCGTGTAATTTTATACGCTAAGAGTTTTTGGCTTTTCTCAGCTTTGAGTTCGCTTTTTTGAGGTATCCGTAAAGTGTAGGCTTTGAAATACCCATCATCTGACAGATTTCTCTAATCGTATGTTTCCCCTCTTTGTAGAGCTTGACGGTTAATTCTTGCTGTTGTGGATTAAGAGCAGGCGGTCTGCCACCGTTTCTACCCCTTGCTCTGGCAGCAGCCAATCCCGCTTTTGTCCTTTCAGAAATCAGATTTCGTTCAAACTCAGCTAGCGCTCCAAAAAGATGAAAAGTGAGTTTTCCTCCTGAGGTTGTTGTATCAATAGCCTCAGTGAGACTTTTGAAACCAATACCTTTACCATCAAGCTGTGTAATCAATTCAATCAGATGCTTCAGAGACCGTCCAAGCCTATCAAGGCGCCAAACAACCAGAGTGTCCCCAGAACGGAGAAGCTCCATAGCTTTTTCCAAACCGGGTCGGTTATAAGCTCTGCTGGTGATTTGGTCAACGAAAATCTTTTCACAACCTGCTTTATGGAGAGCGTCCTTCTGTAGGTGTAGATTTTGGGCCGTCATTGAAACACGCGCATATCCTATGAGCATAATCATAACCTCCACGATAAATCTCTTTTTATGGTAAGAAAACTCTTGCAATAAATTAGCCTCTTAGCTTAGAATTATTTACCAACTTTCTTACCTTAGAAAACCCAAGAAAAACGGTTTCTCTTTTGAAAAGTTTTCTCGGTAAAGGAAACGTTCGTTTCTCTTACTTAAAGTGGAAGTTAAATGACGACAAAGGATTACTCACGA
>DTYX01000882.1 GCA_012961655.1 Candidatus Poribacteria bacterium | reverse complement strand
GTAATGCGTAAAACGTGAATATCATTTTTCTAACTTGCTAACTTATACGGGAAAAAGCAATCCTAAATCAGTATAAGCTACTTCGTCTGCACTTTTTCCGACAATGCTTTGTAATACAACCTCACGAGTTCCCGATACTCTTGTGGCCAATTTTCGACATCGCTTGAGCGCATTTCGGCGTCCAGTTTTTGTAGGGTTTTCAGCAATTCTGGATTGATGGACTGTGGTGATTCTGAATAGGTTACATCAGGCGCGGTTTCGGCTTTGCGGCGTTTGCTCAGTTGGCGTTTTTGCAGGGACTTGGCGCTTTCGAGCATGCGCGTGAGGATTTTGCGCTGTTTGTCGAGCAATTCCTGGTCGAGTTTACCTTTTTGAAGGTCTCTCTCGACTTCTTTCATATCTTTAGCAACATCCCTCAAACTGCCAAGCATCTGCGCCATTTTGTCCATCTTTTCAGCCAGCCGTTCGGTCGCTTCTCGAATTAACGATTGTTCGTAGGCCATCCGCTTGAGCATCTCCTCCATACCGGGCGTTTGTCCTTGTCGGCGCATCTGCTCACTCATGCCTTGCGCCATTTCGTTAAGTTTCGCTTGATTCTGAACCAACTGCTGCAGTTGTTCCAGCATGCTATCCAAACCCGACATGCTCATCTGCATATTCATCTGGTCCAATGATTTCAATAAATCAGTAATCGCTTGATTGACATCAGAAAGGGCTTGCATCTGAATCGGAACTGCTAAATGCGGTTTTTGGTCCTCGAGCGCTCTTGCCGAACGAGTCATGGCATCCCGAGCGGAGTTCAACGTCCAGACGATTTTGGGGTCAATCATCATCTGCTCTTTGCCCAAATCCCATAGTGAACTCGCTAGTATCTCCGTCGCTTCTGCAAGATTGAGCTCCTCAGATGCCAGCGAATTTAGCGCTTTGCGCTCGCTACGGATATATCGTCGTTCGTTTTTGTTGGACATCTTATCGGTTTTTTCCATTAGCTTCTCATGAGACTGCGAAACATACAATCCCTCTCGAATCGCTTTTTGGATTGCCGCCATCGCTTCTTCGGCGTTCTGACCGCGCATGAAATCCACGGCGTTATCCAATCCCTGTTGCAGGTTTTTCATTCCAGCAAGCGCCTGCATTCCTTGCTGAATCGCCTGTTGCGCTTGGCATTGTCCGAATTGTTCGCCGGCGGCTCGCAATTTCTGTGTCAGTTGGTTATTCTGCGCTTCTCTATTGAGCCGCGCGACTTCCTGACCAATTCGTTCATAACCGCGTTGCTGTTCCATCTCCTGAGAAATAGAATCCAAGTCATCGTGCAAATCCTCCAATTGCTCGCCAATTCTCTCTTCTTGTCTTGCCATGTCCTGCGATTTCTGTTGTTGCTCAGATGTTGTTTGTTCACCCGCTTTTTCTCCCACTTTTTGTTCATCTACTTCTTCCCCCCCTTTATTAAAGGGGGCAGGGGGGATTTCCGTCGCTTTAGCAAGTTCTTCCGCCTTTTCCATCACTTTAGTCTGGCGTTCCACGAGTTCCTTTGCCCGGTTTGCCGCCGCTTCCAATTTTTGTTGCAGCAACAATTTTTTGTACAGTTCAATCATCTGTTCCAGACGTTGTTTGAATGCCTCCTGATTGAATTTAGCGGACAGCAGATTCTTTTCCTTTTCACTGAGCCTCTGTTTCTCCAACGCTTCTGATAGTTTCCTCAAGATATCCTTCTGTTCTTCCGACAGTGCTTGCTCCATCAATTTTCTCAGTTCCTGGTATTTCTGCATCGTCTCCAAATCGAACAGTTGATTTTTCTCAATATCTTTCGCCGTCTGCTTCATCTGTTTAATCAAATCTTGAGCGGTTTTTTCAATCTGCTCCTGCATTTTTGAAACTTGCTCAATCTGTTTCTCCTCTTTCCAGGTCAATTCCTGACTTTTCCGCAACTGGTCGATTATGTCATCGACGACGTCTTTTGCTTCGCCCTGTCTATCGAGCAGATCTTCAATTCCATCCACCTGAGCAAATTGTTCCTCTTCCATCTCCTCATACAGTTCCATCATCGATGGGAAGCGCGCGGTGTAAGTTTTTGAACGCCCGATATTCGGTCCGGAAACATTATCGGCGTCGATGGCTTCAGCGTGATAGGAGACGACATCCTCTGGAAATAAATCTAGTTCATTCACATCCCAGGTATACTGGACAATTATGTTCGCTTCGCGAAGCCCCACACTTAAGTGTGAGTCGAGCGCGAAGCCCGACGCCTTTCCGACAAGGATCCCGTCGGAACGGGGCGGCCTACGGTTTTCCAACGGTTTATCCAGCCTTTTCAGAGAAACAGCGTGTTCCTCCTCCTGGCCTTCAATTCGATAGACCAACTGCACCGTTTTGACGCCGTAATCGTCTATAGCGCTGATTTCCAGTGGTATGAGCATGGAATCGTCCAGCACAATATCCTCACCAGGTTTAAGTATTTCAACCTGCGGTTCTTTGTCCTTGATTGCTCTGACGACGTATTGGATTGGCTTAGAGTTGGAAACGCCTTCGGTATCCGTCAGTAGGATATGATACTTGTCACTGCGTCGCACCCAAAAGCTGCCGTGCAGTTTAGTACTTTCAGCGACAGCAAGTTTGACAGTATCCCCCTTTGTGCCTTGGAAGACCAATACTGCTGACGCTAACGGCTTGTTGCTCTCCCCTTTAAATTTAACCTCTGTGCCTATCAATGCAGTGACATCTCCCGAATTCGGCTCCAAAACTTGCGGCGACAGATTGGTATATCTGGGAAAATTCAGCGTCAACTGAAAGCGGTTGACGACGGGTTCTTTTATGACCGTTATTTTGTACGTCGGCGATTTTTCGCCCTTTGCGGAGATATGATATTCAAAGGATTGCGTAACATTTTTCAAAGTTATGTGGTACATCCCGACGAAGTCGAGGCTGTGAATACTGTCGGAAACGTCCTTGCCCTCTTGCCCCTTTGCCATTTCTACCGTTCGCCATGTACCTTCCTCGTTGCGATAATAGAGTTGCGCCGTCTCACCCATAAGTCCGGTCACTTTTGCGTTAATCTGTACATCCTCCCCATGCCGAACTTTGTAATCGCCTGGTGAAACATCAGAGATACTGACCGCTAACATCTCAATAGGAGTTTTGGGAATAGCTTTGAACGCTTGTCCGAAATTTACCAGCGATGCTGGAAACATCAACACGGCAAAGGCTAAAATTACCGCGCCGCCCAGAGTTATAAAGAAGGATTTTTTCAGGTTTTGAAGCTCAGTCGATAGCACTCGTTTCGATTGAACATCTGATAAAGATTGATATGCTTGCTGGATAATTTTTTCGATAAATGCGATTGAGTATCCGTATTTGCTCTTATCCAACTCAGGCCATAACTGTATCGCACTGATTAAACAATTTTCCATCCCCGGATAGCTCTTTTCAATGTAAGCCGCCACTCGATTTCGTGAGGTATCATGCCTAATACGTTTGAAGATGTAAAGATATCCGAACCATAAGGCGCATCCTACGAAAGAAATCACCATCGTCATCCGCAAAAAACGCGGCAGTGGTAATAAGCTGTCAATTATCAGTTCAATCCCAAGTATAGCCACAAGATATGCAATCCATGTCAGCACACCGCTTGTTAGCATCAAGAGTTTCCACTGAACCCCCAACTTTTTCAGCCTGGCGACTATTGTCTGATATGATGTAACATAATTCATTTGAGTCTGTGATTGATTGTTCGTCTGTTGTTCCTGCATTTGTTTGTTTCTCCTTTGATTGTTCATTATTTTTCACTTGATACACATTTTACTGCAACACTAACTGTTTGTTGATACAATGGCAGAATTTGGTTATAATTATAATACATCGGAATTCTTTCTTCAAGGATTTTCTTTTTTTATCAGAAATTTCCCACGCGAAAAAATAGTAGGGATGCTGTAGCCGAATTTGCAAAAATTCGAGCCGCTGAACTCCTGAAGCCTTGGGACTTATTAGGAACAGGTTTCAAAGCTGCCCCTACTCCTAATCTTGACTACCGAAGATTTTTTTTACTTGTATCAGAGACGAGAATAGTGTATCATACCAAATAGTTGACTTGAACTTAACCATTTCATCTAAGGAAGAAAGGATAGCGTAATGAAAGTTTTAATGAGAGAGCGTAATCTTTCGGACGATTATATCCGTTTTGCGCAACAGATTGGCGCAGATGGATTTGACATCCATAACCCAGCGAACATACCCGGATTTGTGGAACAGGGTTATCCGGATTTGGACGGGCTGGTGCAATTAAAGGGGAGATTACTGGCTGCGGGGCTCGGAATATTCCGTGTGGCGCCGCCCGACCCGCGTAAATTTTTATTGGGGGAAGAGGGCGGCGAGCAGGAGATTGATAATCTGTGTAAGACAATCGAGATTTTTGGCAAGGCCGGTATTCCCTTTATGTCAATGCCGGTTCATTTGGGAATTAATCCGGGATATCGCGGTGGTTGCCGTAAAGTGCATCGGGGCGGTTACACCATGCACGGTTTTGAAAGAGAACTGATGGAAAAAAGTCTGGCTGAGAATCCACCAGAACCATTTTCTGTTGAGAAGCATTGGGAGCGTTGTGTGCAGATTTATCAACGTCTCGTTCCAGTCGCTGAAAAGCGTAACGTAAAACTTATCACTCATCCGTCAGACCCGCCGCTTCCTGAAGCGGAGTTTTCGCCACGCCGCTGGGCTGGTATACTTGACGCGGTACCCAGCGACCACAGCGGATTGCTTTATTGCATCGGCACTCGTTACGAATCTGGCGCAAACATCTTTGACGATATCCGTTATTTCGGCCGGAAAGGCAAGATTTTCCACACGCATTTCCGAAATGTGCGTGGCACTATTCCGACGTCGGGGGGATATGAGGAAGTGGCGCTTGACGACGGGGATATGAATATGTTCAAAGTGCTTCAGACTTTAAAGGAAGTCGGTTTTGACGGTGGCTTGCAGATAGACCACCTGCCGAATTATACCGGCGATACCCCTGACCAGAAGGTCGCTTCGGGATATGCCGTGGGATACGTCAGGGCGCTGTTGGCGGCGTTGAATGCATAATATTTCAGAGGACAAATCATGTTGAAACGAAGACTTGGAGGGAAAGGTGCGTTGCAAACAGAAAAAATTCTACAAGGCTCTTCGATAAATCACTTCCGCTTCTTCCTTACTCAAAGTCTTCGGGTTATTGGCTAAAAGCCTGGTCTGCTCAGCGGCGTTTTGCGATAGAAGTGGAATGTCATCTGCGGATATATTGTATGCTGAAAGACGGATTGGTATACTGATATCTTCCGACAAAGTTTTGATAGCCTCAATCGCTTTCATGGCAGCATCCATAATGTCCAGTCCTTCAATCTCTATTGCTACCATCTTTAACAGCAGCGCGGAGATTCTGACCGATATATTCTATCGCTTGAAGCGACAAGATATCTGTCAGCGGAGACGCCTTTATAGAGATGTAGGATTCTATCGCATGGCAGAGCGCGTCCATACCGGTCGCGGCGGTTATTTTCGGCGGCACTGTAATAGTCATTTGGGGGTCAACAATTGCGACCCTGGGCAAAATATGCTGGCTTACTATCCCCATCTTGGTCTGTTTCTCCTTGTGGACAAAGATAGCGTTTGGCGTGACTTCTGAACCCGTGCCTGCTGTGGTCGGGATAGCAATAAGCGGCGGGCCGGCCTTCGAAACTTTTCCTACCCCAGCATAATCTAATGGGTCGCCGCCATTTGCTAAAATCACACTCACCGCCTTAGCCAAATCGATGACAGAACCGCCTCCCAAAGCGACTAGAGCATCAATGTTAGCACTTCTTACCGCATCGCAGGCGGTCTGGATAATGTCGAAAGCGGGTTCGGATTCAGCGTCATCGTAAATAAAATATTCAATGTTACCCGACCTCAGATAAGATTCCACTGCCCCAGCGATTCCCACTTGCACTATAGTTTTATCGGTAATTAGCGCTACCTTTTTTATACCGATTGCTTTAATCTCAGAGGCTAAACACTCTCTGACGCTATCTGAACCCCAAATTATGTTAGGAACCGTGAAGAATCTGTGAATATTCTGGTACATTTTTGTCCTCCTAAGCAACTTTCAGAAAGTTCTTTAAACTTTTACCAATTAAGGGCGATGGGGAGAGTTGTGGTGCAGGTTTCGTGGTGCAGATTTCGT
>DTYX01000881.1 GCA_012961655.1 Candidatus Poribacteria bacterium | reverse complement strand
GACGGATATTGCAATAGTTTTAGACAACCCTGATGTACGGATAGTCGACCTCGCCGTGCATGCTACACAGCGGTTGCCATTAGTCGAAAAGATCGCGGCGGCGGGGAAGAATATCCTCAGTCAGAAACCGTTTGCGATGAACTTCGCCGATGCCGAACGGATGGTGAAGATCTGCGAGGAAGCGTGTGTCACCTTGATGATTAATCAACAAGCGCGCTGGGCTCCTGCGCACCGAGCCATTAAATTGTTGTTAGAACGCGGGGCAATTGGCGAATTGTATAGTGTGATGCATGTCAATCGCAGCTTTCAGGATGTGCCTGGGAGTTGGTTTGTCGAGTTAGAAAATTTCAACATCGTAGACCACGGCATCCACTACATCGACTTGAGCCGTTACTTTACCGGACGCACTCCAATTCGGGTGAAAGCGACGACGACGAATGTGCCCGGACAAGTAGCGGTTAGTCCGATGATTTACACCATAAATTGTGAATACGATGTGTATGTCATGAGTACATTGCATTTCAACAACATCATCCGCACCAGGCAGGCACATAGCTACACATGGTATCTCGATGGCACGGAGGGCTCGATTATCGCTTCACAAAGTGAACTGATTCTCTGTCGTACAGATTCCGATGAACGTATTGTCACAAAGATTGAGGGCCGTTGGTTCCCAGATGCCTTCGGCGGTAGCATGGGCGAGATGATGCGCGCGTTACATGAAAACCGCGAGCCGATGACCAGCGGGCGTGACAATCTAAATTCCATCAAAATCGCTTATGCGGCTGTAGAAAGTTCGAATACGGGGAAAACCGTTGTTCTTTCGTGAATTGGTTTAGGGCAGAGTGTTTAGTCTGCCAATAAAAGTTTCAGACACCGAGTTTTCCATCAAAAACTTGGTTGCTATCCATCTTCCCAATGACCACAAAATTTACCATTATAGTCATATTCATACTCAGTCTAATTGGTTTGCTGCTTTTGCCGCGCTTCGCAGTTGGAAATAATGATGAGATATTCACTTTCGTGCGTCTGAAATACTCTGGTAGGGGCTGGTATGGCGGCAGTTGGGCGGTCGATTGGCCATATTCAGACCGCAATTTTATCAGGCAGTTGAGACATATCACTAATATCAGCGTCGCGCCGAAGGAGAAAATTATCGAGGTAGATGACCCAGAACTGCTACAATATCCTTTTGCTTACATGCTCGAAGTCGGCTCGCTTATTCTCTCCGATGAAGAAGCGCACGCTATTCGACGTTACCTTCTACGAGGCGGGTTCATCTTGATTGATGATTTTCATGGCGGGTATGAGTGGGACAATTTCTATCGGGAGTTTAAGAAAATCTTCCCCGAACGTGAGCCGAAAGAATTGACGATAGAACATCCCATCTTTCATTGCCTTTTCGATTTCACCGAACTGCCTCAGATTCCCGGCATCGGCTCTATTTTTCGCGGCGTGACGTATGAAAGATTCGATGGTTACCCGGCGCACTGTTATGGCGTTTTTGACGATAATGGACGTTTGATGATGATGATTAATCATAACACCGATTGGGGCGATGCCTGGGAACACTCAGCCGACCCAAGATATCCTCGCAAGTATTCAGATTTGGCGTACAAGTTGGGAATTAACGCGGTAATCTATTCACTGACGCATTAAGAGACGACGCGTATGTCGCCCCCATGCGTATCAACTTACTTTTTGGTTGTTAGATACCGAATCAACTTCGGCGTCACCAACGGCACAACATCTGGCAGTATATGCGGCATCAGGTTATCCATCGCCTTCGGCATTAATTCCGGCATCGGTTTCATCATAAACAACATCGTTTTCCCAAAAGGCCCCAGCTTGCCCATAAAACGCATCATTCCCCCCATACCGAGAGGCATTGCGGATAACAATTCCGGCCACATAGTATCCATCAATTCAGCGAAACCCTCCGGCGTCATCAATTTAATCATCGCTTCAAAGACAGCCCATTGCCGCTGGACCTCGAGGTTTGGGTCTTGGCGCGTTCTTCGCCCAACACACCGTCGGCGTTGCGTGAGAAGTAGAGCCCGGTGGCATAGGGACGACCTCCATGTTCTTTGGCAATTTTAACCACAGTAAGAGCTAACCCGAAAACGAAGTTATAGCTGAATTTACGTTGGTCATGCGGAATGAACCCTAAAATAACCGCTTCAGGCTTGCCTTCGCGCCCTTTAGCGATAATCACTCCCTCTTTGACCAGAGGTTGATTTATCTTATCTTCCACTTTCTCCATCACTGCGCCCAACTGTTCGAGCGGCACGACAACTTCCGTTTTACAGTCATCAGCTTAAATCTATGATTCCACTCATGTTCAGATTAGGTAGAGATTCAAAAGATTATTTGAAATCGTGGTTCTTCGTTAATGAGCGTAGTAAGTCTGATTGGAAAGCCGACATTATTAGATATATTAAATTTGCTCTGGCTTACTGACTTTGTCCCAAAGCCAATAGCAATCCCATCGCAGCCCCAAACAAGACACTGAGATAGGGATTGCACCAAATCGCTCAGGTGGCGCCAGCGCCGGCGGTAATTTTTCTGTAGACGATGTTGAACAGCAAACCTCCGCCACCACCTATCAAAAGCCCCAAAAGACCTCTAATAATCATCGTATACACCTCACTGTAAAGCAAGTATTTTGCTTAAATTATTCTTTTGTTGTTTTCTTCGTCCCAGAGCAGATACACAGCACAACCATCTCTATATTTGCAATATGCTTTTGTGTTTTGACAGCGTATACAATCAGAACACAGATGCCGTTCGTATTTGAAGCACTTGAAAACGCCTTCTCTATCCGGATGATAGTAACATTTCATTTATCAAACCTCTGCGATTTTATTTGATATAGCGATTCAGTATTTTCGCCATCTCTTTGATAATTTCCCGCGATGTTCCATACTTTTCGGGATTTTCAAGACAGGTGACGGTGTGATGTTCGAACAGAAACGATATCAAACTTCCAATCGCCGCCCGCGTTGCAAATAACTGGTTCATCACTTCATTGCAGTGACTGTCATTTTCAATCAAACGTTGAATTCCACGCATCTGTCCTTCAACGCGTTTCAAGCGATTAATTGCCGTTTCCTTCATTTCAGATGAATACACATAAATCCTCCCTAATAATTTTTGTCTAATACCCTGTATCCCTATATACTATAATAATTGCCTCATATTGTCAAGTTAAATCAATCGAATTTGGGGACCGTTGTGAACGGAATTCGGAATTACCTCACGCCCTGTTGCACGGCCGAGACGCAATCGGGGCATACTTGTCCGATTCTCTGTAAGTATTGGGATGATTTTTGGTTGACTTGCTCCGAATAACGTGTTATTATTGCATAAGATAGTTATTGGAGACCGTTGCGGATAGGATGTAGTATTTATGGTAGTTTGCAGCGGATGATTTTTGATTTTTCCTTGACTTAATTCCAACATCTGCTAACATTTTCCATGAATAGGAATTCGTTAGTAAGCTAGCAACGACGTGGTGCAACATTAAGCAAAAGCGATGAGTATTTGTTCACTCCTTATGTGTTATGTAGGTCAAGATGCCGTAAGACGAAGTCGTCGGTGACCGAAGGAAACATATCTCGACTAATCCGTCGAATTTGGAAATTCGACCTACGATGTTTCATTTTGAGGCAACACTTGAAGTAAACATCTTGGCGGGGCGAACAGGAGGTAAAGTTGAAATTATCAGGTAATGCAATTTTAATAGCAATATTTATCGGCATTATTATCGGTGCGCTATTCGGCGGCGCATTGCCTCAGTATGCTGTGCAAATCAAGTTCATCGGCGATATGTTTCTGCGCGCTTTGATGATGATGGTCATTCCACTGATAGTGGCATCGATGATTGTAGGTATCTCAAACCTCGGAGATGTGAGACATTTGGGCGCTATTGGACGACGCACCATAATATACTACCTGGCGACAACCGGACTTTCGGTGTTACTCGGCATCGTTCTGGTAAATATCACCCGTCCGGGAGTTGGTGTCGAGCGTGGGGAAACTTTGCCCCAACAACGTTATACGACTAGCGGGCAAACGCTGATACTGGAAGATGATGCGCGCTTTCGCCGCACGTATGATGAAAGATACAAGATAGAGCTGACCGACCAGAATATCTACGGCGTTGTGGATGCTATGACAACGACGAAGGTGACCGTTACGGAGTGGCTGGACGCGAAATTTCAACAACCCACTGTACCGAATGCCACAGGTGTTGGCATCAAAATCGATTTAGTCGTAGCGGCAAGGGTCAAAGGTAAAGAAGCGCGCTCCGTCTTCAACGCTATTATAGATATGCTGGTCGGCTTAATTCCGAAAAATCTGTTTTCAGCGATGGTAGAGATGCAAGTTTTGCCGCTCATCGTCTTTTCTCTCATCTTCGGCGGCGTGTTGACGACCTTAGGTGATAAAGGCAAGCCCGTTATCGTCTTCTTCGATGGTCTCAACGATGCTATCATGAAAATCATCCATCTGATTATGGTCTGCGCCCCTGTTGGTATCTTTGCGTTGGTCGCCGCGCGTCTGGGACAAGCGGGTGGGTTTATCGGATTTTGGCCAGAATTGGTAAAGCTCGCCAAATACGCGATGACTGTTATCGTCGGTCTGCTCATACATGGATTTATCACCCTGCCGCTGATTTTGCGCTTTGTCGGCAAGAGAAATTTCTTCAACTATAGTTCCAACATGCTGCCCGCCTTGACGACAGCATTTTCGACCGCGTCCAGTTCTGCAACCTTGCCTGTTACCATAGAATGCACGGAGGAGAACAACAAAATCTCCAATCGCACCGCGAGTTTCGTTCTGCCCCTCGGCGCGACTATCAATATGGATGGCACCGCGCTGTATGAGGCTGTCGCGGCAATATTCATCGCGCAAACTTATGGCATATCGCTTGGCCCCGTGCAACAAGCGGTTATTTTTCTCACAGCCACGCTGGCTGCCATCGGCGCCGCTGGAATTCCCGAGGCCGGTTTGGTGACAATGGTCATCGTGCTGAACGCGGTCGGACTGCCTATCGAAGGTATCTCTCTTATTCTCGTCATCGACTGGTTCCTCGACCGCTGCCGCACGACCGTCAACGTCTGGGGCGATGCCGTCGGAGCAGCGGTTGTCGAACAGCTTGAGGCATCTGAGAGTTAAGCAGACTGGCTGGGAAGCTCTGTAAAAAGGATAGGAATCATAGAAAAGCGGGTGAATACTTTGTATCTTTTCCAACATCTGGGAAACATGTATACACAGGGTGAAGTGAAAAGAGAGGATGGTTTCTTTCGGGTGGAAGTTTGCTACGACTTTGGACCCCCACAGGGCAAAAAAGTAGTCGGCACACTTTATGTTGACCTGGAGAAGTTTGAAATCGTCCAGGAGAAATCTGATGCGGTTGAAAAAATAAGGAGCAAACGGATTGAAGTTAGTCTCAAAAATCCATCACCAACAAATTAACCCAGGGGCTTGTGTTCCGACTTGTATTGCCATGGTGTTCTCGAAATACAGGCCAGTAGATAAAACACAAGTCTATGATTGGATAACTGAGCTTTACGAGTACCTCAGAGGGTACTCAAATGGATTGATAACACAATTTCCAGTTCAAAAGGGCGCGCCAACTCTCGCTGCCAAAGATGAGAATCAGATATTGACTAAAATTATCGCTGAACTTGAAAATGTTTTTCTTACAACAGAGCAGAAGCACGTTTTAGAGCAATTAAAAAATTTAATTGGACAGCAGCTGTTACCAAGTCACACAACCCTGTTGCAGAACTATCCTAATATCTCTTCTGGCGTTGTTTATTTCAGAAATCTTAGAACGGGTAGTGAGCTTTTGATTCAAATTCCAAGTGATTTGAGTTCTTATGGCATCAGCAGTATTATTCTGGATAGTGGCGCTGTTAAATAAATCCTGGTTGGTTACTAAACAAACGTAGCGGCGTG
>DTYX01000880.1 GCA_012961655.1 Candidatus Poribacteria bacterium | reverse complement strand
CTCTTCTTTAGTTCGTCCATTTAACTTGATTCCTAATAATTTCGATATCCATTTGATAAATTTACCCTCATGTTTTTCCAATGGTCTTTGGGATAACTGAAGTCGCATCTCTGTTTGTTCAGCAATATACCAGCTTTTTATAAGTTCACGCAACGTCTCCATACGAGACATCCGACCAAGCCCTAAGGAAAATATATCTTCAAAAATTGGCATCTGGCTATCTTGCTCTTTGATCCAAATTTTGGTAGTTGCTTCGTAGACGGGTGGAGAGATATCATTTTTGATAAAAGCGGTTATCAACGCGACTAAAAGAATTGCAAGAATGCTCCATCTACTGCGGAAAATAATCCAAAAGTAATCTTCTACCTTCATCTCATTTTGAGATTGAATATCTTGTTGCTGCATCTTGACACCTCATTAAAATATGGACGTAATACGTAATGCGTAATTTTTACGTCTTTGCAAACTCCTTAAGTAAAAACAGAAAACGGTTTTTCCAACCTATTATTCATTTCACAATATTGTAAATCAGAGAAACAATTGATGTCACAGTAAAAAGGGCATACCAATTTATACGAAGTCGCTTGGGAATCTGAAGTGTATCTCCTGGCCTTAACATTGGACTATCTTCAATATTGCCCGTCTCCACCATCTCGAGGATATTAACATCTTCTTGTGTTTCATCGGCTCGAATAATTTTGGCTTTCTTAAGATTGGCAATATCTTCTAGCCATCCGCCAGCTAACGACATCGCTTCTATCATATCAACAGGTCTTTTAATAGCATACTGACCAGGGCGCACTACAGCGCCAACGATGTTGATTTTATCTTCCTCATAAGCATTGGGAATGTGAAGCAGATCACCGGGATATAAAAAATTCGATTCGTCGGCGGAACCGGGATTTGGTACCTCTTCAAGATTGATTGGAATTGTATCGCCGTTTGCTCGAATAATCACAGCATTCGATAAATCCGCTATATCCTGCTCAGGTCCGCCGGCCATCCGCAGCGCTTTCAGAATATGAATTCTCTCTTCTGCGATGGGATATTGCCCTTGTTGTAAAACCGCGCCCGTAACAAAAATCGGCCGCTGTTGCAATAAACTGGGCACTAAAATCACATCATCGGGTTGCAGTTTAAAATCTGTAATATTCTCTGCATTGCCAATCAATGGGGTTAAATCGACAATCCTATCGACCTTTCCCTTTCTACGAATCTGAATGTCCTTCAGATTCGCCTTTTCATAATCAAGACCACCGGCTAAGGTAAGAGCCTGAAGAAAATAGATATCCTCCGTCTCAAAAGTATACCGACCAGGTTGTTTAACCACACCAAATACATAAATCGAATTCCGTTTGAATTGGACGATATTGACGTATACTTTCGTAAAAGCGCTCAGACGGTTGCTCAAATCTCTGAATATAGCAATCTCAAGTTCCGTCGTGGTCAGTCCTTCAGCTTTTATCTCGCCAATGATTGGATATGAAATCATTCCGTCAATGCGAACAATACGCTGTTGACTATATTCAGGATATCCCTCTACGGTAATACCAATTACATCGCCGACGCGAATCTTATATTGGGTTGATTCAACAGTTTGCGCCAATACAGTAACGCTTACTGAAAAGAAGATAAAGGAACAAAAAGTTAGCAGAAGCGCAGTTGAGAGTTTTTCGACTTTAAAGTTCATCTCGTATATTTACTAGATAAGCTGTAACTACTCCTGTCATCTTAAATTGAATTACCTATTTCTATGCCTACTTACTACGGGCCAAAAATAGTAGGGTATAATATATTTTAACACACTCTCCTCAGAACTGCAAGAAAAAATGAAATATTTCAAATCCCACCATGAGAGAATTTCCGTAGCCGAAGTTGCAAAACTTCGGGCAGCCCGAATTCGGCTACATAAATCCCACTACTTTTCCACGTGGGGAATTTCTAATTTTATTCTTGTATTCTATGAACAATAATGCTACAATAATAACGTTTAAACTCTGGGTGTGAATTGCGATTATGGCCTGAACGGATCGAAATTCATAAGGAGATTTTTCCTTTCGCTTCCTAAAGTTATCAGATTTCCGTGAATTTAAAATTTATGATGCAAATCAGAGGCGAATGTCATAATGCAGAAATTTGCCGTTATTGGATTAGGGCGTTTTGGTTCACAACTTGTTATCAGTTTAGCTGAACGGAACGCTGAAGTAATAGCTATTGATAAAGATATGCAAGCTGTAGAACAGATCAAAGATATTGTGACTTACGCTGTGCGTCTTGATAGCGCTGATAAAGAGGCGCTATTAGCACAAGGAATAGATGAAGTGGACACAGTAATCGTTGCTATTGGGGATAACTTTGAAGCGAATGTCTTGACCGCGGCGCTGCTGAAAAACATTGGCGTTAAAACAGTGATAGCGCGTGCCGCGTCAGAAATTCAAAAGCAGATATTAGAGTTAATCGGCGTCGATAGAGTTATTTTTCCCGAGGCGGAGTCAGGTATACGACTAGCTCAAAATCTAACCTCTCGGGCTATCTGGGATTATGTGCCGTTATCTGGAGATAGAGTTATCGCGGAATTGAGAGCGCCCAAGCGTTTCTGGAATAAGACTCTGAGGGAAGCAGAAATCCGGCGTAAATATGGCATCAATATTATTGCAATCAAAAAACGAACCACTAAACTATCGGAAACTGGTGGGGCTACGGTTATCGAGGAAAGCATCATTGAAATGCCAGAAGCGGATTACATAATTGAGGAAAATGACATTTTAATCGTCGTGGGCAGTAATGATGATATAGAAAATATAAGTAAATTCAGTTAAGCATCTTTCAACAAGTTCTTTAAACTTTTGCTGATTAATGGCGATGGGGAGAGCTGTAGTGCAGGTTTCCCAACCTGCATTGCGTTTTACAGTTAGAAATTTCCGAAAAATCTGAGTTAGAGAAGGGAGGAATGGCGGCTCTTTACATTGATATACATTTTTATAAAATACTTAGTTGCCGCCATCATAAGCTATGAAATTAGTTACGTTTGAAGTCTCAGGTGTGTCCAAACTTGGGGCTCTAATCAATGATAGAATTTTAGACCTAAAGGCGACTTACGAAGTTGCATCTCCCGATGACGCCCAGAAGAGGGCGCTTAGGAATATGATGACATACCTAAATCGGGGCGAAGCGGCCAAAGAAGCCGCGCAGAAGGCGTTGGATTATGCTGTGTCAAATCCGGACAAAGCTGTATGGGGCAAAGGTGTTCTCCAAGCGCCAATACCCTGTCCACCAAAGCTGCTGTTGCTAGCTGGCAACTATGCCGAACACATCAGAGAAGGCGGCGGCGAAGCCCCCGAAAAGCAAACGACAACGCCGCGCTTTTTTATGAAACCGCCAAGCATAACCGTAATTGCCCACGAACAACCCATCATCATCCCGCCGAATGCCGTGTGGGTTGATTGGGAAGCGGAGTTTGCCGTCGTCATCGGTAAGCGCGGTAAGTTCGTCTCCGCCAGCGATGCTTACGACTATATCGCTGGTTATACCATTGTCAATGACGTCTCTGAACGGGAATTGCGCATTGAGACAGAGCGCGTGGAACGTGAAATGGATGATTTCTTCGACTGGCTCAATGGCAAATGGATTGATACCTTTGCGCCGATGGGACCATGTCTGGTGACCAAAGACGAAATTCCCGACCCCGATAACTTGAATCTTACCCTCAAGGTCAACGGCGTTACCAAGCAGGATTCCAATACCGGTAATATGATATTCAACGCCGCCGAATTAATCGAATTCATCTCGCGCTATATTACCCTTGAACCAGGCGATGTAATCTCGACTGGCACACCCGAAGGAACAGGACACGCACTTGGCGAACGCCTGAAAGATGGTGATGTCGTTGAGATTGAAATCGAAAAAATCGGCGTTCTGAGAAATCCTGTTCGCGGCGCTCAGAGTAATGAGTAGTAGCAGATACTAATTTGACAGTGTTAAATTTCAAATGATTGGATGAAACTTCCACTATATTGAAAAACACCGTTTTTGATATACCGATAATGTAACATTGTCAAGCTAATTATAAAAGCACACAAATCTAAGAATGTGATGAGTGACTTATCACTCATCACTTATCACTCGAATATGGCTCAACGGATTCTTTCTCTTTGTATATTAATCGGTTTGGTATGTGTAATAGGGGCGGTTTACGAACCGTCCCTACTTGCCAAGGAAGACAAAGTCTTTGCAGAAGCTACGAGAACAGAACAACAGACCATTGGTCAGCTAATCAAATATACTAAATTTGTCGGCAATCAAAAACTGGGTAAGTCTATCATCCGACAGGCAATTAGTTCAAAGGCGGGTAGTCGGTACGACGAGGTTGTAATCCGGGAAGATCGAAAAAGAATTGCAGAATTATATCGACAGCACGGATATTTTCAGACTCAAGTAACCGTAGAGAGTCGCGTTGTCTCAGGCGGCATCGTTCTTACTTTTAACATCAATGAGGGTATGCGGTACACCATCAAGGATATTTTGTTTGAAGGTAATCGCATCGCTGATGATGAAAGACTCATGAATCAACTCAAAAAAACTAAAGTGGGGCATCAATATGAACCGAAAAAGCTAAATGATGATATCATGCGCTTGAAAGAATTTTACAAAAAACTTCGCCAATCTGATGGAACTTTTTATAGTTTTCCAACAGTTGCGATTGAATCCGAAGTCGAATATATCTCATCAGAAAATAACGTCACAATCAAAATCAGCATTACAGAAGGTGTGCAAGCATTCTATCAATTTTCTGGCGATGAGCATATAAAACCCAAACATCTTCTTAAAGACTTACCTCTATTAGAACGAGGAAATCTTTCGCGGTTTACTCTGAAAAAGAGTGTTGAAGAAATCAAGGAAAAGTACAGGAAAAAAGGATACTATAACGTCAAAGTAACTTATGAAATGATACAAAAACCACCTCAATCAGTTATTTTCAATTTTCATATTAACGCGGGAAAACCAGTTTATATCGCGGAAATTCAATTTGAGGGCAACAATTCAATTCCCAAGAAAGAGTTGCGCAAGCGCATGGCGACCCAACCACGTAGTTTTTTCGCCGCTATTCCCATCTTGCGGCGCTGGGTCTCAAAGGGCATTTATGATGAAAATACTCTCACAACTGACCTTCACGCGCTGAATCTGCTCTACGAGCGGCAGGGATACCGTCAGGTGGAGATTCCAAATCTGAAGGAGATTCAGCTTCAGATACGAGGAAATCGCATCTACCTTCTGATACCTATCAAGGAAGGTCCGCAATTACGCGTGAAAGCTCCCCCCAAGTTTGAATTCATCGGTGGACCGCCCCGGGAGGGTAGTGAGCAGGGAGATTTCGGGCGAAGTCACGTTTTTAGTGAAACTGAAATTGATGAGATTAGAAGAAATTATCTTACCACCAAGGAGGGACAGCCGTATAATCCTGACACTCTTTTGAAGGACGAAATATATTTGCGTTCGCGGTACGGTGAAGAAGGTTACGTGCATGCCCAAATCGAATCAAGTTTCCATGATGGCATTGTTACCTTTAAAATCAATGAAGGAAGACAGGCGTTTCTAGGCGAACTGCGATTTTTTGGCAATGCCAAAACTGAAGAGAACGTCTTGAAGCGTGAATTTCTCGTCAAAGAGGGTGAACCATTTAATACTGCCAAAATCTTCTCTAAAACTCAACAGCGATTATACGCTCTCGGATTATTTTCCAGCGTTGTTTTTGAACCTTCTAATACAGAAAGTGAGAAAATCGACCTATTCGTAAAGTTAACTGAGCGTAGGATGAATTCTTTTGACTTGAGCGGCGGCTACAATCCATCGGAAGGCTGGAACGTCAGCATTGAAACTTTTCACAAAAATCTCTTCGGCAGGGGCCGACAATTGGGGCTTAAATTCAGCCAGGGTAGGATAGGCAGCCGTTACGAAGCGAATTTTATGGAGCCGTGGCTTCTGAATACCCGTACCAGAAGTGTGATTCGCATCTTCCGAGATAATCTCGAGGAACAAGATGATGTCTTGGCGAAGGGCGGAAGCATCGGGCTTAGCCGAGACTGGGACGACTCTTCAGTGGCGCTGAAATATCAATATCAACTTATAGACCAAAGTGAACTTCTGAAGAGATTAAATCTGCATAACGGACTGAGCACTATAAGCAGTGTAGAACTATCCTTTAGGCGCGATAAGCGGGACTTTTTCCTCTCCCCTAGCAAGGGTTTGTTTAATGAAATCAATTTAGAGTATGCCGGTGGTCCTCTGCTCCGCGGCGATAATAGCTTCTCAAAGTTAAGTTCAGATGTCCGATATTATCGACCGGTCAAGAGTTCGGTTCTAGCCTTTGCGTTGAGAACGGGATACGCTCGCGGCTTGCGTCTGACCAAAAACATCATCTCTCTGGAACGATTCCAGGCTGGCGGCTCCACAACCGTACGCGGATATCCGGAGCGTTCATTAGGCCCGACCGATGAATTCGGGCTTCATCGCGGCGATATCGAGTTCATCTTCAATGCGGAATTGCGCTTCCCCATCTACAACGTGCCCTTTCCGAAAGAGGGCCGGTGGACGTACCTTCCCAGAAAAATCGGCGGTGTGGTATTTTTTGATACAGGTAACGTCTGGGGAAAATTCGAGGAGATTAAAGAGACCTGGTTGGCGTCTGCAATCGGCTTTGGCTTTCGGATAGATACGCCTATTGGACCAATTCGTCTCGATTACGGTTATCCTCTTGAAGAGAGATTCCGCCGTAAATGGTGGCGTCAAACCCATTTCGCCTTGGGACATGCTTTTTAGATTCGATT
>DTYX01000879.1 GCA_012961655.1 Candidatus Poribacteria bacterium | reverse complement strand
GATTCCAGTTTATTCAGTTTGCTATTTAAGCGCCTACGTTATGAGGGTCATCCACCATTGTGGTATCTGATTTTGATGCTTCCCAGCAAATTCTTACCGTATCGTGCTATCAGTATCATATCCGTTTTAATAGCAATTGCGGGTATATATATCTTTCTGCATTACTCCTCATTTCCGCAAGTCATAAAATTATTGTTCCCTTTCTCCTACTTTGTTTTCTACCAATATGGCATCGTCGCCAGAAGTTATATACTACTTCCTATACTGTTTTTCTTGATAGCGAAAGTTTATAGGGATAAGACAAATAAAATATACCAATTCACTTTACTTGTCTGCTTGCTCGCAAACGTGAGTGTATATACTACGCTGGTCTCGTTATCTATAATGCTCGTTCATTTAATTGATTTGATTAAAGACAGGTCAGAGCTAAATAGAGAATTGATAACTAAGCAGATTAAGGCATATATAACCTTCGTCATAGTTATAGCGTTGATAGTCATTATATTATGGCAACCACAGGATGTCTCCTTCGCAAGAGGTTATAACTTCAGCGTTCAACGCTTTTTTAAGCTGAGCTATGGAGTTTTAGATGAAGCGATGACCGAGGTTATTTACATATCAGCATCGGTTTTGATTATCTCGTTGATATGGTTTTGGCAGAATAGGCTGTTGTCGCTGTATTTACTCTCAACTTTAGCAGTGTTATCTTTATTCTCGATAAAATATTACAATTCATGGCATCAGGGCGTCATTTTTCTGGTATGGGCTTTTGTTATATGGGTCAGTTTTGAAAATGGAAATCATAAAAGGCTCGATAAACTATCAAGTGTGACCAAAATGTTGGCTATTGCATCTGTTCTGCTGGTTTTGGGTTTTCAAATATTCTGGGCTGCAAGCGCATCAATTTCTGATTTCCACGGAACTTATTCGGGCGGCGAAGGTCTTGCAGAATACATAAAGGCTAATAAATTAGAAGATAAGAAAATTTATGCGACAAGTTTTTGGTCAACAACGGTTCTGCCGTATTTCGATAAAAATATTTTTGCTAACCGTAATAACGGTGAAAAACCTGCGTTTTGGTTTTGGAGGCTAAATAATAGAACAACTGAAAACATCGAAGCTATCCTTAAAGACCGGCCGGATCTGATTATAATCGGGCGGCCAGGTAATCTCAGAGGGTTACAAGGTTACGAGTTCATAGACATTTTCGAGGGAAATCTATACTGGAAAAACAGGATAAAGGAACAAAACCATTTCGCTTTATTTCGTAAGAAGGAGGTTATGAACGATGAATAATCGTTTCGGTTTCGATGCGTCTAGTAACAAGTCAATTGGAGAATCAATTATGGAGGAAAGTTAAATATGTACAATATCATTTTAATCATCACTGACACTTATCGTTATGACAATCTCGGCGACCGCGTTGAGGCGATGCCAGTCCGCACCCCTGAATTGGACGCTTTTGCCGCCGAACGCGCGACCGCTGTGGAGGGATTCTATACGGGAAGTTTCCCGACAATTCCGCACCGAACGGATATCGCGACCGGCAGATTAGGATGGCCAAATTACGGCTGGCAGCCGATTGACCAGAGCGGTCGGAATCACATAGCCAGGCTTTTCAACGCCAAAGGATATGCGACGCAACTTATCTGCGATTGTCCTCATCTCTTCAACGCCCGTTTTCAAGCCGGTTTCAACGCCGCTTTTCAGAATCGAGGGCAAGAGGGCGATAAAGCGCTACTGCATCTCAATGACCCCATCGAAACGGTGATGCCGTCGGAGAAGACTCGCCTAAGTCCATCTTTCAGAGGACATCCATTGGTAGACCAACACCGCTGGCACAACCGATACCGGCGCTTTGAATCGGAATCATTTCCGGCGAAGACTGGCTCGCTGGCGGTACGGTGGTTAGAGGAGAATTATAGAGCTGCACCTTTTTTCCTCTGGGTTGACTTTTTCGACCCACATGAGCCTTGGGACCCGCCGGAATATCTCGTCAAGAGATACGACCCCGATTACGATGGCATACCGATGCTGCATCCGAATTACGGACGCGCGGATGCCTATACCGAAGCGGAACTCCGCAATCTGCGAGCGCATTATGCCGCGGAAGCGGAACTGGTGGACAGATGGATAGGGAGAATCCTGCAGAAGATTGATGATGTGTCGCTCTGGGAAGATACAGTTGTCGTCATCACCACTGACCACGGTATGTCTATCGGTGAACACAACAGAACTGGAAAGAGTAACATCAGCGACGATGACGACCGTTATTGGCCTCTCTATCCAGAAATCGGACACATACCGTTTCTGGTGGCTGCGCCCGATGTTTTAAGGGGAAACAGCTTGTCACTGTTTGCCCAGCCGATGGACTTCTTGCCAACCGTTTGCAATTTGGCAAATGTCGAGATAGAACCGCCTGAACCTATTGATGGTAGTTCTTTCGCCGATGCGTTGCGTTCCGGTTACGGACACCATCGCGATTTTGTAGTGAGCGGTTGCCATCTTAGAACCAATCAGCCCGGTGCCATTCCACGTAAAGCCACAACCCCTTTCCTGGTAACGTCAAAATGGGGATATGCGCCAGTCGGAGCTAATGGCGCCCCTGAGCTTTACGATTTAAGCGCTGATGCAATGGCGGTTGACGACATAGCCGTAGAAAATGAAGTGGTTGTCAAAGAGATGCACGAACTGCTCATATCGTACTTACAGGAACATAACGCCCCCGAAGACGCCTTGAATTTTTGGGGTAAAAACCCGCGGCTCGACGCTGACGGTACTTGGGCTATTGATTATTAGCAAAGCAAAGGAGATTATCTATGAGTTATGAACGCGGCATTGCCGCTTTTAACCTACAAGCGCCCGATGAGATACCACACACTCAGTATATTACCCATCCAGCATGGATGGAGTATGTCCAGAAAAAACAAGGCAAACCGAATGCCGGCTGGGCTGAACTTCTGGATTTCGATTATGTCTGGTCGGTAGATGGCCCCAACTGGTCGCGCGGACGATGGACTGATATGGGGCATGCCATCTTCCAGGCCGATGGCTCTGATTACAGATTGCCAAAGGAATCGCCGTTTCAAGACCTCGAAGACATCTATAATCTGGATATGGTCGAAGAATATGGTCCCATCGACCTTGACGAGCAAACTGAGAAATACAAGGCATGGTGTAAAGATGCACTTAAGGGTGATTATGTGACCTCAGGTGGGACATACAAGTCGGTGGTTAGTTTCTCCATCGCAGCCTTTGGCTGGGAAAATCTGTTGCTAGCTGCTGGCACTGACCCCGAGCGGTTTGGAGAAGTGCTAAACCGCTGGACCGATTACCTGATGACCTTCGTGCAAGCATGGGCGCGCACCGAGATTGAGGTATATCATACGCACGACGACATGGTTTGGACGGAGGGGGGCATTTTCAAGCCTGAGTTCTATCGTGAGTATGTATTTCCTAATTACAAACGGATGTGGGACTGTGCTAAAGACGCGGGGAAGAAAATTCTGTTCACTTCGGACGGCGACTATACAGAATATATAGACGACTTGGCTGCTGCTGGCGCCGAAGGGTTCATTTTTGAACCTTTAACGAACCTTGAACAGGTTTGCAAGAGATACGGACAAACTCACGTCATCATAGGTAATGCAGACTGCCGTATCTTAACCTTCGGTACAAAAGAAGAGGTCTATGCAGAAGTGAAACGTTGCATGGACCTCGGACGGGATTGTCCCGGATATCTCTTCGCCGTGGGCAATCACATCCCTCCGAATGTCCCAATCGAAAATGCTGAAGCATGTATGGAAGCGTATTACGAGATGAGAAAGCGTTAAATGAACTTGAGATTAGGTAGAACAAAGAGATTTAACTTTTTGTCCTCATGTTATGGAAAAAATTTTGGAGAATGCTATAAGTAACTCGGCTCTATCATTATTGGATTATCCTTAGCTATCAGCGCAGTGATTTGTGCTTGGGGAAAAGAACAAGTACGACTACCACAAGGCTTTGGTCTGGCGGCGAAATACCCCGGCGATGTGGACATCGAAAGCGATGCGGAAGTTTTGCTTGCCGAAAATTTTGAGATAGGCACGTTTGATGACTTGGCAAAACGGTGGGATAATGTCAGCAACAAAAATAGCCAGGTCATTTCATTCGCAACGGTGGACATCTATACACGCGATTACCCAGCGGTGTAGACAAAGCCTTTGCGCGGTTCTATATCAAAGAAACCACGAGATTCCACAGATTTTCACAGATAAAAAAAAGAAAAAATAATCTTGTG
>DTYX01000878.1 GCA_012961655.1 Candidatus Poribacteria bacterium | reverse complement strand
CCGCCGATGATGAAATATCAGCTTCTGCATTGACCTCTTCTGAGATTTTTAGCGTCGAACGTAAGCGTGAACCGAGATGGCACTGCTTTTCTCAACAGTTTAGTGCGAATCATGTTATACCATCTGAAATCAACTTCGCACGGTTTAGTGGGACGCATAAGTTGGCCGGAGAAGCACGTAGCCGAATTCGCCGCTAGTATAAAGATAAACTACAGCGGCATGACATGCCCGCCGCCGACATAGAGCAATTGCCCAGTGACCCAACGAGCCTGCTCTGAGGCGAAAAAGACAATAACATCGGCCACGTCTTCGGGACGACCAATGCGTCTCAGTGGGATTTCGTAAATCAGTTTTTCCTCCAACTCCGACGGAATGTAGCCCGTTTGGACCGGTCCTGGCGATACGATATTAACCGTAATGCCGCACGGCCCCAACTCATCGGCAGCCGCGCGGCTGTAACTCTCCAACGCGTGCTTGCTAGCGCCATAAGAAATCTCACCACTGAAAGCCGATGCTCCATCGGTACTCACGTTGATGATGCGTCCCCAACAGGCGCCTCGCTCGATATGGCGACATGCGTACTCAGCCATCATCAGCGCTACGGCACGACTGTTCACAGAGAAATGTTGGTCATGCGCTTCTGCCGTAATCGTAAATCTAGGGAAAACATTCGCACTGTACACTCCTTGTTCCCGTTGTCTCTGGGGAATGAATGTATCAGGCTTGCAGTGTGCGGCATTGTTGATGAGTATATCCACAGGGCTGAACGCTTCTTCGACACGATTAAACAGTTGAGGAATTGTCGCAGGGTCTGCCAAATCTGCTTCCCACGCTTCGGCCTGTCCTCCGCTAGCGTGGATAACCCGCACAACTTCATTGGCTGACTTGGTTTGCATCGCATGATAAAATGCCCGGCCGGGCGTGCTTGCCTGATTCGCCTTCTCCTCACTGATACCATAATCTTCTGGCAATAGGCGCAGATAGTTAATGAACACTTTTGCGCCTTCAGCAGCAAAGGCTTTTGCTGTCGCCGCACCGATGCCGTGATTGGCGCCCGTCACTAAGACAACTCTGTTTTTCAATCCTGTGTCAATCATTGTTTATCCTCCGTACCATGCCATTGCTCTAACAATTTCGTCAATGTGTTCAGTATATAAAACTGAAATAGCGAAGAGATCTTCATTATTCTGAGTCTTCTTTCAGCAGATATATTATCTTCCTTGCAACATTCACTTGGTCAGGAATTAGAATTCGAAAATCCGAAAGCTTATCATAGCTGACTTCCCTGGATGATTTTTTATTTCACTTTCAGTAACCTGTCCAGACGCGAAATGTGGCGCTAACGGATAAAAAACTTAGCGCCACATCTTTTAGTTAGCCCGGTGAATTATTGGCTAGATTAGTTTCAGTCCAAGCCATCAATCCCTACTCTCTGTCAACTCAGTACCGCGATATTCCCGCTTCTATGAAGGCGCGCGACAATGTTTCGTAGGAGAGCATCGCCGCTGCGAAGGGGTCATAATCTGGCCGCCGCTGAACCATGACGCTTACTTCAATGGTGATAAATCCATCGTATCCGTGGGTTCGCATTGCCTTCAGGTAGCTGACATAATCGAAGTCGCCTTCGCCGGGGATGAGAAATTCATAGTTCGGCACGCGCCCGCGCTGGTCTTTTACGTGGGTATGTACCGTGTGAACGGCTAGCGCGGCGACGGTCTCTTCGATGTTAAGTCCTATGATGTCAAAGTGGCTGATGTCAAAATTGACCTTCAGAAATGGAGAATCTACCAATTCCAATAATTGAATCACTTTTTCGGGTGTGTCAATCGCTGCCCCCACATGCGGTTCCATGGCAATTGTCACGTTTTGGGCTTGCGCATATTTCACTAATTCTCGCGTCCGCTCTACCAACAAATCGCGGATGGTGTCCCATTCCTCAGGGCTGCCGCCGGGCGTCGTATTCACCGCAGGCATGATATCTGCTTGCGCTAACTCCACCGCTAAATCAACTGCTCCTTTCAAGCGCGCCATATTCGCCGCGTGCACCTCTGGCTCACTGGAAAGTAAATTCGAATGTGCTGCTATTGCGGAAAGGATTAAATCATGTCTCTCTAAAAGCTGCCGGATTCGTTTGCGTTCACCTGCATCCAATTTACTTAATTCGGTTGTGTATCCGGGGATAACGGTCAATTCCACGCCGTCGAATCCCAATTGCGCTATATTCGCCAACGCTTCGTCCACAGGAACTTTCGGCATACCCCAGGTGCTGTAACCTAGTTTCATTTGTTTTCTACCTCCGACTATTTTTAGGTGTTGTTAAACACTCGCCTCCAAAGGAATTGCGAAAAACCTTTCTTTTCCTTCCATCCTTCCATTCCCTCCAGAGGACTTTCATTGCGCTTTGGGTATTCACATGGCAAGACGACAAAAGAGCAAGGTTTAACTCTATACACTATCACCCAAACTCTCATTGATTTCCCGCTGGTATACATCGACTTGTTCACTCATCACCTCATCCATTGTGACGGGGCGTCCCAACACGCCCGATTCTAACATGGCATAGGATAACGCTACTGAGCGCGCACCTTGGTAGGCGTCAACCTCCGGCGACCTCCCATGCTGTATAGCTGTGGCGAAATCAGCGTATTCAATTGCAATGATTTTACGGTCGGTTTCTGGGAATGGGAAACTATAACGCCAGAGTCGCTCTCCGCCGAAGAGCGTTGCCGTGACCGAATCCAAGCGAAAATCAGGCACAAAGTCTAGTATCCGTTCATCACCGATGGCTTCTTGTCCATCCAATTTCAGCATAATCGAGCCGCCGCTACGGTCACCGGGCAATTCGAGCGAGCCTGCCGAGCCAAAAATCATCCGCTGCCACATCCCTTGTCCACGTCCCGCATGGTCTTCGACATATTCTCCGACAACGCCATTTTTGAACAGAAGCGTCGCGTAAGCCGCATCTTCCGCCGTCGCTTCAAATTCAGCAGGCATCTCACGCTGCCAGCGTTCATAGACGCCTCCGGCGCTCGCAGATTCAGGCGCGCCAGCCATAGGATTTTTTCGGATACGTTCATGCAATCGCGTTTGCGCATATACGCTGACGACTTCGCCGAGCAGATATTCCATCATATCCGTATAATGCACACCGACATCGAGCAAAACTCCGCTGGAATTTTTCTGATGCCGCCAGACTGAAATCAACATACGGTCGCCACCGCCTATTTGAAATTGCAAAAGTAGACGCGGAGCGCCAATCACTTCCGCTTGCAGCAAAGCCTTTGCTAAACGGTTGATGGAGTCGCGGCGATAATTCTCTGCCACGCTGAGAATACAGTCGGACTGTTCTGCCGCTTTGCGCATGAGATTGCATGTGCGCACCGTCAATCCCATCGGTTTTTCGACCATCGCATGCCATCCGCGTTGCAATGCCTCAATGGCTACT
>DTYX01000877.1 GCA_012961655.1 Candidatus Poribacteria bacterium | reverse complement strand
GCCAAGGGTTTGCTTTGGTCGCTTAATGCTGTTTATGCCTTCACCAAGAATTATGGGATTGCGATTATTGTTATAACAACGTTATTGAAAGTTGTGATATATCCGCTGACCCGTAAAAGTCACCAATCGATGAGGGATATGCAGAAGCTAAAGGAACCACTGGAGGAGTTGAAAGAGAAGTATCGAGACGACCCACAGAAATTGAATAAGGCGACGATGCGTCTATACAAAGAACACGGCGTCAATCCGCTCAGCGGATGTATTGTATGGTTGCCGCAAATACCGATATTCTGGGCATTCTTCTCCGTTCTGCGTGAGGTGATAGAACTGAGAGGAGCGGGTTTCACGCTATGGATTAATGACCTTTCCGTACCTGATACCCTGGCGACTCTTCCGATTATTACTGCGAATGGCATCCCTATTCGTATCCTTCCACTCCTAATGGGCGCTGCGATGTTCTTCCAACAAAAGTTGACAGGTACTCCAGGCGCTGACCCGCGGCAATCGAAGATTATGAGCTTTATGCCGATTATATTTACTTTCTTCTTCTACGGTTTCCCATCTGGTTTAGTTTTATATTGGCTATGGAACAATCTTCTGACAATTGGACAACAGTATATAATTAACAAAAGAGGCAATGATACAGTAGAAAAAGTAGAACCGAAGACAACAGATAGAGAAAAAGAGAGAAAAAGGAATACCAGTGGTTTACAAGCTAAGTTACGCGACGTTCGTAAGTTGAGAGCAACTGCAACGAAAAGACCTAGTGGACGTAAGCGAACAAAAAAGAAGAGATAACGGAATTGGGAGTTCGGAATTGATTCTTCTTTTAATTCCGCATTCCGAATTCTTCGTTTTACTGACGTAAACCACGCAAAAGAGATATTAAAACCTAACATATAAGGAGGAATCTAATGTCCTTACAGTATATTGAACGTGAGGGAAAAACAGTAGAAGAAGCGATGGAATTAGCACTTAGAGAATTAGGTGTAGATAGAGAGCAGGTTAGCATTAAGGTCCTCGATGAAGGCAGCAAAGGTATTTTGGGGTTTGGCTCAAGACAGGCAAGGATTCGAGCCACATTAAAAGAGGACCCATCTCAGACGCCGGAAGGCATTTTAAGCGCTTTGTTAGAAAAAATGGGAATTGAAGCACTAATTCACAGCGAAATTGTAGATGGAAATACGCAACTTATCATAGATTCGAAAGACCCTTCATTGTTGATAGGACGACACGGCCAAACTTTAGACGCTATTCAGTATTTGATTAACTGTATTTTGAATAAATCGGCCTTAGTTAAGAAGAAAATCATTGTGAATGCCGAAGGCTATCGAGAACGGAGAGAGGAGATGTTAGTTGAGTTAGCGTATCGTTTATCATCGAAGGTGAAGCAGACAGGACGTGAATTGGTTATGAATCCACTGCCGCCGCATGAGCGGAGAATTATTCATTTGACTCTACAAAATGATGACAAGGTAAGAACCTACAGCCGTGGTGAAGGGCCGATGCGAAGTGTTGTTATCACCACCAAAGAGAGGTTCGATACCAATAGTAGATTCCACGATGATGACTATTGATACTATTGCCGCAGTTTCAACACCGCGTGGTGAAGGGGGCATCAGCATTGTCAGGCTGAGCGGCCCCCTCGCCATCCCTATCGCCCAACGGATTTTTCGCTCGCCCTCTTTTTCGCATCTCGGTAAAATCAGAACTCACACCATCGTTTATGGACACATCTTCGACCCCAAAACACAGCAGATTATCGATGAGGTTTTACTAACTGTCATGAAAGCTCCTCGAACTTATACCAGAGAAGACATCGTCGAAATCAACTGCCACGGGGGGGCTGTTTGTGTTCAGAAGGTGTTGGAGTTGACCCTGCTTGCAGGAGCTCGATTAGCCGAGCCTGGAGAATTTACGAAACGGGCTTTTCTCAATGGACGTATCGACCTAGCACAGGCGGAGGCCGTCGCTGATATCATCCGTGCGAAGACCGACTTAACTCGTCAGGTAGCGATGAATCAACTTCAAGGCGCAATGTCTAAAGCGGTGAACCGACTGCGGGACCAGCTTATTGACATCCTCGCCGAAGTTGAAGCATGCATCGACTTTCCCGAAGAGGATTTGGATTTTTGGGATTCAACAGAATTGCGCAAACACACGCAAGCCATTTTGATCCAACTGGAAAAGTTACTTCAAACAGCAGAAGATGG
>DTYX01000876.1 GCA_012961655.1 Candidatus Poribacteria bacterium | reverse complement strand
TAACCATACTGCTTTTAGCCTCAATATTGCCCTGTTATGCGGAGTTGACAGCGAACGATGTCAGACAAATAATTCGTGAAGAATTGGATCCAATAAAAAAAGATATTGGCTCCGTAAAGTTAGAAATAGCTACGATAAAAGGTAAAATGGCGACAAAGGATGAACTTGAGCATCTGAAGATAGAAACAGCCACAATAAAAGGCGATATAAAAGCGCTTGATGGCAAGATGGCGACAAAAGATGATATTATTACTCTGAGTGAAAGGATGAACACTCTTTATAGTGTTCTTGTAAGCATACTTATCGCCATTATTGTTGCCATATTGGGAATATTTTTAGCCCCATCCCTACGAAAGTGGTTTCAAGAGCGCAAGCAATCCCGAGAATCGGGGATAAGAATTGGAGAAAAAGAGCTTACGAGAATAAAGGATGAACTCAAAAAAGAGCTCATGACCGAATTGGAGGAACTGAAACGTCAATTATGAAGAGCGCAATCCTTTATGCCAGAGTATCCAGCCAGCATTAGGCAGACAAGGGCCTGAGCATTTTGACAGAGGAGACTTTGAAGAGCAACGAACATTTTTGCGCTCATTTCTCGCTACTCCACGAAAGAGTTAAAAAAATGAGACAGACACAAAAATCGAAAAAATTTGATATTGTTGCATCAGCGATAAAGGAAATTAAAAACGGGAAAATATACCCTATATATCTCCTCTGCGGAGAGGAATACTTTCTGATTGAAAATACGCTGACACAGATGCTAGATATTTTAGTGCCTAAGGATACACGCGATTTTAACCTCGAAATCTACAACGGCTTGGAGGTTTCCGTCGATGAAATAATAACCAGCGCGGAAACATATCCGGTGATGGCCAAACGGCGGGTCATTGTGGTAAAAGAGCCGACTTTTTTCTCTTCCAAAGGCTTATCTAATCTCGATATTTTTCGTAGCGCTGTCGAGGCTTATGAATCCCAAAACCCGACAAAAGCGATTAACTTACTGGCTAAAGCGCTAGAAATACCTGCAGCGGAATTAGTTGAAGACAGCATCGCCGTGAAAACTGCTATTTCTAACTTCGTCGAAGACAATAAGGAAGAGCTTTCCTCGGAAGACCAACAATTTCTCTCAGAACTACCTGAAATTATCGCCCAAGCAGATGTGCGTCCCAGTAGCCCCGATGGCGCCAGCGAAGCAGAACGTCTGATGCAATGGTTAGAGGACGATTTACCGACCAGCAGTGTAGTTATCTTAACTGTCACCGGCTCTGTGGATGCCCGTAGCAAATTGTTTAAAGCCATAGGCACAGTTGGGAAAGTCGAAATCTTTGACCGTCAAAAGGTGGGGCGTTCACCCGCCGAAGATAAAACCTTCCAGATGGTGGTCAATAAATTGCGGGAGTCAGGTAAAGCCATTACTTACAACGCATTCCAAAAGATACGCGAAAAAACAGGCGAGAACATGCATCTGATATTCGGGGAGTTGGAAAAGTTAGTAGCGTTCACCCAAGGAAAACCACGTATTGATGTGAATGACGTTGAAGGGCTTGTGGCTCAAAGCAGTTTCGACGATATTTTTGATTTGACCGACGCTATCGCCAATAAATCACTCGCCTCAGCTCTGGCTATTCTGAACAGTACCCTTCAAAGCGGTGAACCGCCTATCAAAATTCACGCCATGATAACTCGACAGATTCGCTTGATGCTACAGGCAAAATTGTTAATTCAGCAAGGCGGTCTGAGTAATTTAGCCCGCATGGACTATAAAAATTTTGTCAACGCCTATCGCAGTCTGCCGAAGGAATTATCCGACCAACTGCCTACGGACAGAAAATTCAACCTTTTGAAGCAAAGTCCCTATCCTGTATATCTTGCTCTCAGACAGAATAACAATTTTACTTTGCCAGAATTACTTGACGCGATGGAACGCTTGCTGGAAGCTGACATCCAGTTGAAAAGCAGCCAGTTCGAACCTGGGCTAATTTTGGAACAGTTAATTGTCGAATTATGCTCGAGCCCAAAATATAAAAGCGTTTATAATGGGACTAATACCATTTCTCCTTGACATAGAATTGCCTACAATGTTAATTCCGAATTCCGAGCTATGGGCAATTCATCTCCACGCCTTACGGCGGGAGCTTTCTTGTGATTACCTTGTAAAAGGAG
>DTYX01000875.1 GCA_012961655.1 Candidatus Poribacteria bacterium | reverse complement strand
GTAAAATCTGGTCTATACCTACCATTAGTGCTCAGAAATGTTGTCGAAGGTTACGAAATATAACAGCGAATTCAAGGATTTATCGAATAGAATATGGGTGTGGATAGTTATATTCGGTTAATTCCAAAATTCGTTGTCATAACAATCGGCGCGTAAGTTTTCCGCACGTTGAGCATCAAATCCCGAATCGGAAGTTCATACGCGCAGGTAACTGAACAATCGTCACATTCGATGCAACTCTCAATTTTTTCTATCTTTTTATCGAAACCTTGTTCCATCATCATCTTCAAGCCGAAGCGGCGATAATTCAGATCAGCAATCATCAAATCTCTCACTGGGACTCCCTCTTCACAGGGATTGCATGTATAGCACAGTCGACAGTAGACTCTATCCCAACGCCGTTTTTCATCTTCCAGCCATTCCGATTCCTCCCCGTTAAGCGGGGCAGGATTCTCACCAACGAGGACATTCTGGTCGACTTCAGATTCTTTCCACATGCCAACGCAAATTGTGCTGATGTCATACTGCAACAGCCAGCGTAGGCAAAGGTCAGGATGTTGGAACAGCGAACCGCCAATCGGTTTCATAACGGTAACGCCGACGTCCATCTCCCTGGCGACGGGCAATAGTTTTGTTGCTGCGCCGTCGTTGACAAAGTTGAACGTCACCAACAAGGCGTCGATTTCACCTGTTTTGCACGCTTTCGCCAATACCTCCGGTCGATGTCCGGTGACGCCAATATACCTTATTTTACCTGCAGCTTGGGCTTCTTTCAGTCCTTCTATAGCACCGCCCGGCTTCATCACCGCGCCCAATTCCTCCGGGGAGATGACGTGATGGCACATATAGACATCTATCATATCCATCCGCAAGGTTTTCAGACTTGCATCGATGTCTTTGAGCATGTCATCGCGCGTACGGGTTGTCGATTTTGAGGCGATATAACATTCATGGCGGCGCCCTTTGATAGCTTCGCCAAATCGCTCCTCACTACCTCCACTCAAGTAACCTCTGGCGGTGTCGAAATAGTTTATCCCTTTGTCCATGGCGTGGCGAATGACTTTGACAGCTTCAGATTTGCTCGCGCGGAATATCGGGATACCGCCGCAGCCAATTGCGGAGACCTCCAAACCCGTTCTACCTAATCTTCGCATCTGCATCTGTTGTAATCCTCCTCCTAGTATAATATGTAGGTCGAGATTCCGTCGAAAGCCAGCCGTTTGGCATATTTCCGTTTCAAATTGACCACATCCAATCCCGCTTTTGATTCGAGAGGGGTTATACGCATTGCAAGAATTAAATCAGAGATTCAATAGGCTTCTTACAGCCTCTTCGTCATTACCATCTACTACGCTTCCCTCCACGTTATCCGCCAAAATTTCAGGCCATTTTACTCCGGCGCCTGTGACAACGCAAACGACGGACTCACCCTTTTTGATTATCCCTTCTTTCACTAACTTCATCGCGCCAGCGACAGATGTAGCCGACGCAGGTTCGGCAATGACGCCGCCTCTGGCAAGCAAACGCATGGCAGAAAGAATCTCTTCGTCGGTGACGGATACGCCGCTGGAAGTTCCCTGACCGCTTTGAGTACCATCTTGTTACCTGTATCGTCACTGGGGGATTGGGATGCACGAGCACTTCATCAAGACCTCGCTCTAAAGATTGGACTACGGGGTTACAGTCCGCCGCTTGTGTAGCCGGATATAACTGAAGCGCCGTAGGCTAAACCGACGTTTTTCTGGACATCTGGCGATTCAGTGTGATAAAAAATGGCAGCTTGCATGTCCGCAGCGGCTGCATAGGCGGCGGCGGAGGAACCGTGATTGCCGGTGGTAGCGGTGGTCACTTTGGTAAATCCTAGTTGCTTTGCCATCGAAATAGCACAGGAATTAAGTCGGTCTTTTTTCAAACTAACATGGGTTTATTATAGCATACGAAAACGTCAATGACAAAAATAAATTCATAGCAATTTAGCCACTGATTTTCACGGTAAGCCGAAGGCGTCCGTTGCTTTTTGCAGATAAAAAAAATAAAAAAAAATAATCTTGTGTTAAT
>DTYX01000874.1 GCA_012961655.1 Candidatus Poribacteria bacterium | reverse complement strand
GATAGCCGCCCTATCTACATGGATCGGGGAACGACTAACTTGCGTAAAACGGAAATTATATACCATTCATTCCCATTTGTGTTTTCACTCGATCAACACTTAGTGCTTATTTTATTTATCAGAAGTCTATATGGAAGGTAACTACTCAGCGAGTAGTTACAATTAAGGATAAGGAATGAGGATTTAAAAACTGCCGGAACGATAACACAGTAGGATCAATTTTAGTTCTTTTGTTGAATCCCGCTCGTTTTGAGCGCGTTATCGAAGATATACTTTTTACGCAATACCTCAAATCAATTCATGGCCATTTTCAACTGAAACAAAATCACACCGTTGGTGTGATGCTTTTCAGAATAATCGAGCTGCGGAGTACCTGTCACATTAAAAGATAACTTATTGGTAGCTTTAACTTCCAGAATCGGCATGGGAATGATCCGCGTTTCCACATCCTGCCCCTTTAGATACTGCTTCTCCATCACGTTCAGTACACCCATAACACGCGTCCGAAATCCAAACAGTGGGAATGCTTTGGAAGAATAGTTAACACCTATGTAACGAGCATCTTGACCAAAGCTGTCTTGAAAAAGAGCGGCTTGCCATCCCATTGCGTGGTCAGGTGAATACTCGTATCCGATACCAGGATGAAACGCTTTCCTGTCTTCAAAATTTTCGAAGTGGTAGGAAACAGATGGAAGCGAAATAAAGCGTTCAAGATCTGCTGCAAAAGACGCTGAGCTAATGACTGACAAGATTAAAGACAAAACAACGATACTAAAAGTTTTCATGCCAGCTTCCTGTTTTTATTATTATTGAGGAATTTTTCATCTCTTGGGACGATCACATCTGCCCCGTTTGTCGACAATATTACCCCGCTTATTCCGACAATCAAGATGCTTTAGGTTGAGCCTCACATTTATTGTGATCTCCGTAGAGGCTTAAAAAATGAAACGACTAAGAATTTATAGATAGGTCTCAGTTTTGGCAAAACCGCATGGCAGCGTTTGACCAGTGGTTGCATTTTAAAGACCGATAACAGGGGCTCCTTCAGTAAAGAGAGAGCTGCTTCATGCTTCGCTACACTCCTGATGAAATTAGTCACATTTTTTTTAAGTCCGTCTTTATTCGAGGAAAAGCGTGGAGGATAATTTGTCGCAGTTAACGAGGTGGCAACGGATTGTCATTTCCAATTATAAAATTTTGAGCACATGGAAGTAAGCATGGAACCTAATCCTAAAATTGCAGCGCGCAACCCATCTGAATCAGGCTCATTTCTCAGTATTGCAGTGGAATCGCTGACCGCCCAGGCAGAATCCTTAACCGCAATTGCATCGCGCCTAGGCAAAGAGTTCGACAGCGCCGTAGAGTTGATCCTCGCCTGCCAAGGTCGCACCATCATCTCCGGCATGGGAAAGTCCGGACTGATTGCAAAAAAGATCGCAGCAACCTTCGCATCTACCGGCACTCCATCATTCTTTCTTCATCCTGCAGAAGCTTTTCACGGCGATCTAGGTATGATTACCCAATATGACTTGTTGATTTTGATTTCCTACAGTGGGGAAACCGAAGAAGTGTGCAAACTTCTTCCCTCACTCAAACACTTCGGCAGTCGAATCATTAGTCTTTCAGGCCATCAGAACTCAACGCTTGCTCAACACTCAGACATTTCACTGGACATTGCTGTCGAACGCGAGGTTTGCCCAAACAATCTAGCTCCAACGACCTCAACACTCGCCACAATGGCCATAGGCGATGCACTCGCCGTTGCATTGATTCACGCAAGAAAATTTAAACCTGACGATTTCGCCAGATACCATCCCGGCGGAAATCTCGGGCGTCGCCTACTTACGCGTGTACGTGACAATATGCACAAAGACAATTTGCCCATCGTCTCGCCAGAACAAAAACTACGCGACTGCCTTTTCACTATGACCACAGGCCGGCTGGGCCTCGCGATAATCGTAGAAAATAATTCTTTGTTGGGCATTCTGACAGATGGCGATCTTCGCCGAGCTATGCTTCAAGATCCACAAACTCTAGACAAACCCGTGTGTGAATTCATGACACCTGAACCTATTACGATTGCTCCTAGCACCTTATTGACTCAGGCTGAAGAAATCATGCGTGAACACAAAATAAAAGCTTTAATTATCACGGGTGAACGGGGTCCAAACGATGGAGTGTGCGGAGTCCTGGAGATCTTTGACTAACCTGTCATGACTACAAAAAGAACATCCTGGGAAATAAACAAAGCCGTAATTTTCGCGCTGCTTATGAGAGAAATGCGAACACGGTTTGGAGAGTATCGCCTTGGATATTTGTGGGCACTCCTCGAACCGGCCATGCATATCGCAGTCTTTGCACTACTGTTTGGATACGTCATGCAACGCACGATGCCGGGCATTGACTACACCCTATTCCTAGTTTCCGGCATTATCCCCTGGCTTTTATTTAACAGCATTCTGTCTCGCGGCATGAGCGCGGTTTCAGCCAATAGAGGTCTGTTTGGTTACCGGCAGGTCAAACCGATGGATGCTTTTATTACTCGCGCTATCCTTGAGTGGCTGATCTACAGTTCAACCTATGTCGTATTTTTATGCCTTGCTGCGTGGTCTGGACTAGAGGTCGCCATAGAAGATCCTCTGAGCTTGATTGCAGCACTGGTGCTTCTATTTCTATTCTCTTCGGGACTGGCCCTGATGCTTTGTGTACTTGTCACCCAATTCCCGGAGGTGCAAAAATTTCTGCCCCTTATTCTCCGTCCTTTATATTTCATGTCCGGTATTTTCTTTGCCCTTGAATCCGTCCCTCATGAATACAGATCCTATTTGCTCTGGAATCCAATACTCCACGCGAATGAGTTATCCAGAGTTGCCATGTTCAAGAGCTTCGAAACCGCAGGCGCAAGCTGGGAGTATTTAGCAAGCAGTGCTGTACTCACGCTGACGTTCGGCATGATGATCTACCGACAGAACAGCATAAAACTGGTGGCAACATGATTGAGTTACATAACTTAACCAAAAGCTACAGAACACGCGCGGGACGACACTATGTATTTAAAGACCTCAATGTAACCATTCCAACCCGGGCTAATGTTGCATTACTCGGACGCAACGGTGCAGGAAAATCGACCTTGATGCGTATTCTTGGCGGAATAGACTACCCCGATAGCGGAAAGGTTATCTCCGATGTCTCCATCTCCTGGCCGTTGGCGCTTTCAGGTGGGTTCCAGGGCTCCCTCTCCGGTCGAGAAAATGCAAAATTTGTTTGTAGAATCTATGGAAAAGAAACAGAACTAGAAAGCAAACTCGCGTTTATAAAAGAGTTCTCCGGTATCGAAGAATT
>DTYX01000873.1 GCA_012961655.1 Candidatus Poribacteria bacterium | reverse complement strand
CCGTGTGTATCCGTGGCTAATTATTTTTATCAAAATATAACAATGCACTACGGTAAGCTTATTTCACAAAGCAGTGGTGCACTGTTGAAACATGAATATTAAATCACTCATCACTTATCACGTTTCACTTTAATCTTTCAGCCTCTCATATCGTCTAATTCATAGAAATTTCGATTGACAAAGAAAGGGCAGTTATGAAAACAGACAAAATAGCTTTACTTCTTGCGGTTACCTCAATAATTTTTCTTGCAGGGAGTTTTACAGATTCAGGGTATGCAAAAGATGTGTATAGTCTCTTCGGCAAACTCTTTCTCTCAGGAAGAGTCGAGTACGATTTTACCGATACTCGCGACTTTCTTACGGATACCGAAATACAAGATATAGAGCAAAATCAGTTCGACTTTGACAGATTATTCCGCAGAGGTTTTCACAGCGTGCTTATCATCGAAGAAACAGCGGGTAATATCAAAAACATCCTCAGCCTCGGCGATGTCCCGACCACCTTTACATCTTACACTTTCGACCGCATTGATATGTCGGGAATCCGCTGGGATGTGCGTTCAGAGCACAGTGATGTCATAGTTTTAATGGTGCCAGGTCCGCTAAATCCCATAATTGGTCAGGATGTCGAAAGCTCTGGCGTTGGTTTGCGTCAAGTGACCAAATTTGGCAATTCCAAAATAGGCGCATCCTGGTATTTCCGCGAAACGCCGATTCTGGGTCTTGACGCTGAAACCAATTTCGCCAATTACGGTTTAAAAGCGGAATTTGGCTTAACACCTAAAAGCGCCCTCAAGAGAGACCTTCGAGCCAGGGCTGATGCAACAGCTTCGGTTTTCAAAGTTTTCCGCACTATCGGAGACACGATAATCCGCGCCGAAGCGTTTCGCATCGGCCCGCGCTATGACGCGTCGCGGGCTGTTACTGACAATGATGACCAGGACAGATACACGGATAACACCTTTGCCGACCCGCCATCTTTCATCATCCCCGGCGACTTGGATAAGAACGACAATGGCATTTTCGATTATGAGGATGATATTCTCTTATACGATGTCGATGAGGATTTTCTCGATGAACGGGATGATAACAACAACGGCGTGCGTGACCAGGAGGAAAATGATAAAGACGCCGACTATGAATTCGACGTCGGTCTCAGGGGCGCGCGTGTCCTGTTAGAATACAAAAAAAGCCGTCGGGGAACATCGACGGACATTGACTTGGGAATCCAATATGCGAAAAACTTGGGCACGGAAGACATTGCCGCCAAAGCCTTTGGCGATATCGTCTATAAACAGAATTTATCTGTCGGTTCGATTATCTTGGAGAATGAACTGAAATATGTAAAAGACGAAATTCCTGATGATACATGGTATTACGCCGGCACTCTGAGTAATGATGAAGTGGATGTGTTCCGAAGACAAGATGATATTCAAGAACAGGAAAACCTCAATACTATCAATTTCTTCGGAGTTAGGGGCGGATACGAAGTGGAA
This sequence comes from Candidatus Poribacteria bacterium, assembly GCA_012961655.1. Classification (GTDB taxonomy): domain Bacteria; phylum Poribacteria; class WGA-4E; order DTYX01; family DTYX01; genus DTYX01. Next base: position 3,921 of record DTYX01000873.1, on the reverse strand, counting down.
AAGAAACGCTTTGACCCGTTGTCCATGCAAAATGATTTAATCAACACCGCAAAGATTACTTTTGATTACACCAAGATTAAAAAAATGGTGACGACCATACGCGCCAAAATTATGTATGACATAGACTTTGACGGTGATAATGAGCATTACCAGGTGGGGATTTTCAAAACTCACTACCGCATGCGTCCCAGCAAATCTATCGAGATAATCCCGATGTATAAGTACCTCTTCCGAAATGGCTTCAAAATGGCGGAAGAGCGAGTTAAGCACAGAGCGATAGAGGAGAAAAAGGATGATGAAACTATTGAATATGACATCAGGCTGAGAGATGTTGAGCAAATGGACGTTCGCGACCAGTCTCAAGCTTTCATCCTCAAAACGGTATACCAATTCACTAAAACAATAAAAATTACCGGCGGTGTGCAGTTGCTTCTGTTCAACAACATGATGGATAACGAGCAAAATTTTACGCGCTATGCCATATTGGGGGAGTTAGAGAAAAATTTTGTCGCTTATGAAAAAGACCTTTTCCTGCACATGGGAACACGTTATATCGACCAGCGCGCAAAATCACCCATCAATAACCAAAATTTTATGGAGACATTTGTGCGCGTGTTCGCGAAGTTTTAGGTAAGATGGCAAGAGGGCAAGGAGAAAGCCTGCGAAAAGATGGAACTGCAAGCGTTGATTATGAAGGCTATAGAAGCTTTGCCAGAAAAGAATCGGCGACTTCCTCTATCAACTGAATCGCGGCATGACAAACAGCCGCCATGTCTTTACCAATTTGCGACGCTATGTACAAAGGCATCGCTTTTTTGAAGTGCAACAGCGCTTTTTCGCCATCACCTTCGGAAAAGCACCCACTGCCAATCCACGTCAGGCTTTTTGCTTGTCCATGTTCCTCTGTGAATACCGACGAAAGGGGAGAATATCAATTGGAAGAATGCCATTGAACGATTCTTTCGAGCTTTCAATCGTTTCTATAAACTTAGATGCGGCTTCTTTTCCACCATCAGCGCCAAGAGGGAAATTATCTTTTTTATGTTAATGTATCTGTAGCCGAAAGAGGGATACACCCAACAAAATAGTGTAGCCTTTTAACTCAACTGATAAATGCGCGCCAGATTTTCTCCGAAAATCAAGCTTTCCGTCTCCTCGCCCAGCTCCAGCCGCTGGATAGCTCGCATCACTTGAATCGGACGATATTCCGGAAGGTTTGAACCGAATACGACTCTCTCCGGTCCAAGCCTCTCGACCGCTTCTTTTACCTCAATCGGTACAGCTTCATCTGGGTCGTCCGCCCAGCGACGATGGAAACGCAGGATTGTCGTGCCTAAATAGATATTGCTGTTCTTCTCCGCGACTTCGATTGCTTCTTGGACGTTATCTGGAAACCCCATGTGGTCCATGATGATGGGAACCTCGGGAAACTGACTGGCGATATTGCCAATCCGAACGGGATGGCAATTGTCAGGGCCGGAGTGAATTGATACGATAATACCCAACTCTTGAGCGGTTCGCATCAGGGGGAGCACCATCTCGTCATCGACATTGTACTGTTGGATTGCAGGCATCAATTTCATCCCTTTTAAGCCCCATTCTGTTACCGCGGTCTTTAACTCCGCGACGGCTTCAGCGCCCTTATGTGGGTTGATTAATGGACAGCCGAGTGTGCGCGGATTGTCTCCGAGCGTTTCGACTAATTCCTTGTTTTTCGCCTCCATTTCGGGTTTGGGCATGACGACGACAACATCGACGCCGGCTTCATCTTCCATCCCCAAAATTTCATCGAGGCTTATAGTTAAATATGCCTCAAAATCTCCACGCATCTGTTACCTCCTGGTGATTAGTTACTGGTGATTAGTTACTGATACTCGTCGCTCATCGCTCATTACTTCATATCCTAAATTTTTCTACCAACGGCCTCAGCAAAGAGTTTTAATTCCTTAACTAACCGGGCGAATTTATCCGGACGCAGTGATTGAAAGCCGTCTGAGAGGGCTTTTTCAGGATTGGGATGAACTTCGATAAGCAGTCCATCCGCGCCAGCAGCGATGGCAGCTTTGGAAATTGGGCTGATATATTCCCAGTTGCCTGTTGCATGGCTAGGGTCGGCAATAATGGGCAGATGGCTGAGTTTTTTTATTACCGGGATAGCGCTTATGTCAAAAGTATTTCTGGTCGCGGTTTCAAAGGTGCGAATGCCGCGCTCGCATAGTATGACATTGTAATTTTTGCCGGATAAGATATATTCAGCCGAAAGCAACAACTCCTCTATTTTGGACATCATGCCGCGTTTTAACAGAACAGGCTTCTCAACCTCCTGTAACCGAGAAAGCAGGCTATAGTTTTGCATATTCCGCGCGCCGATTTGAATGATATCGGCATATTGCGATACCAGTTCCGCATCATGGCTATCCATCAGTTCTGTGATAATCAGCAAACCGGTTCGGTCACGGGCTTCGGCTAAAAATTGCAGTCCTTCTTCACCCAAACCTTGGAAGCTGTACGGTGATGTGCGCGGTTTGAAGGCGCCGCCGCGAAGGATTTTAGCGCCAGCTTCCTTTACCGCAAAGGCTGCCTCCAAAATCTGTTCATTGCTTTCCACGGAGCATGGCCCAGCCATAATGACAATCTCTTCGCCGCCGATTTCCACATCCCCGATTTTGATGATGGTATTCTCCCGTTTAAATTCTCTCCCAGATAGTTTAAACGGTTGCAGTATCGGCACAACTCTATCGACCCCTGGCATTGATTCTAACGTCTGTAGTTGCGCTTTTCCACGTTCATCACCGATGGCGGCGACTACCGTCAACTCCGTGCCGTAGATGGGATGCGGAGTATATCCGAGTTCACTCACTCTTTGGATAACAGCTTCAATCTGTTTGCGCTCAGCGCCTGCTTGCATTACGATAACCATTGTTACCTTCCTTTTTTAGAAAAGAGCGGTGGTCGAACTTCTTACAGTTTAAGGCAAAGAAGCTCTCGCCGTCCCTGAAATCCGGTAAAACTTACTTAACAAGACTTAACCTTAATGAAATAATATGGATTTACCTGTTGAACTCGTCCTAATAGGACTATTCAGAGACAGATTTTGCAAGGTACATCAGATGTTCGCCACACAATTTTTCAATTCCTTCCATTGCTGTTTTCAGATGGTCAGAACATCTACATTCGACGAGTAGTCTTTCAGGTTTCAATGTAATCAACCATACGTCTTCATTTCCGCTGAAGTTATCGCGCGAATCTGATTTTATAAAATTCAATTCATTTCCATTATCTGATATATTTTGGAAACAATTTTGAGTGGATAATATACTCTTTACTTTCTCGAAATTTAAGGTTTTGTACAACGTCTTAGCGGACAATTCATGTTTGGGAATAATCTGCTCTATAGCTTCCTGTGCGCTTGCCAGACTCGGACTCTGTTTTTCCTCCAACGCTTTTTCAAATATCTCTTTTATCTCTTTGATGACCAGTCTGCCATTATCAACGTCGGATTCTTCTCTAAGTCTCCTTAAACGTTCTAGCAATTCTTGCACATCCTCTCCGGATGATGTTTTAGTAATCCGATTGATAACAGCTTCCTTCATAGTTTTTTCATAGATAGTTATAATAAGTGGATGAAGGCTTAGGGGAAATTCATCTGAAAGTTCCATAATAGTTAAAGTGATATTCGCAAGTTCTTCCCCTTCATAATTGCCAATCCGTCTCAACCTTGTAGCACAAGATTTAAGGGATTTGACAAACGAGTGAATAAACTCCTCGGTCAAAAGCTTCTGAATAACCTCAGTACGATATTCATCATAAAACATCTCCATGTCCATTTCATAATCTTCATTAGATTCATCTCCAATGGTAGATACCATTGGGCTATCATTGTATTTTTCTAAAAGATCTCGACTATATCTTAAAGATTTT
>DTYX01000872.1 GCA_012961655.1 Candidatus Poribacteria bacterium | reverse complement strand
TGTATCCATTTGATGTGGGTGCAGAATTTGCTTTTAATGCCATATCGACAGAAGTTGAATGTAAGCTGGAAGCTACTCCTATGCGAATAACCTATCATCCTCCTTTGACCGCAGGGGGTATAGCTGGTATAGTTGGACGCATATTGGGTACAGGATTTACTATGCCTCTGACCCAAACAATGGCGTCTTCAGAGATTGCCTTTGAACACTGTTTGTAATACTTCGGCCAAACAACAGCGTCAGTTGCGCCCTCTAAATCTTCAAGAGTAAAGAAAGTCATTGGGTCATTTCTCTTCGTTGTCGTGTTTCGGACTGACGAAATCATGCCCGCCATGTATACTTCTGTGCCGTAAAGGCATTCCGATAGTGTTCTGGAGTTTGTGGTGGTGTAATACCTGATAATGTCTTCGTAATAGGAAAGCGGATGTCCGGAGAGGTAAAATCCCAGACAGTCTTTCTCATGCGCTAAACGTTCACTATCAGACCATTTGGGGACATCAGGCAGTTCTTGCTTTTGTGGAATCTCTTCCGCCACGTTATCGAAGAGCGACAGTTGTCCGATAGCTTTTCTCTCTTTTGTTCTATTGGCTTGTTTCATCGCCAGGTCCACAGCCGCCAAAAATTGCGCTCTGTGTCCATCCAGGGAATCAAAGGCGCCAACTTTAATCAGGCTTTCAATGGCGCGCCTATTGACCGCTTTTAAATTGACTTTCTCACAGAAATCGTAGAGCGATGTGAACCCACCGCCGCTTTTATCCCGCGCTTTGACGATGGCATCGACAGCATCGGGGGTAACATTCTTAACGGCTGCCAAACCGAATTGAATGTTATCGCCGGAGACGGTAAAACCGGCGTAGCTTCTGTTGATGTCAGGCGGCAAAACGGTAATGTTCATCTTGCGACATTCAGCTAAATACGTAAAGATCTTTTCACTATCGGAAGATTCGCTGGTCATCAGTGTCGCCATAAACTCTACGGGATAATGAGTTTTGAGATACGCCATCTGATACGACAAAATCGCGTAAGCAGTGCCGTGAGATTTGTTAAATCCATATCCGGCGAACGGTTCGATGATATCAAACATCTTGTTGGCAATTTCCGCTGAGATGCCCTTTTTCTTTGCGCCCTCAATGAAGAGTTCACGGTATCGCTGCATATCCTCTAGCTTCTTATCGGACATAGCGCGGCGCAATAGGTCCGCTTGTCCAAGAGTGAATCCAGCTATCGCTTGCGCCATCTGCATCACTTGTTCTTGATAGATGCAGACGCCATAGGTCTTCCCTAAAATTGGCTCTAAGATGGGTTTTAACTCGGGATACGGATATTCAATAGGTTCAATCCCTAGTTTGCGTTGAATGAAGCTATCCATTGTGCCGCTTTCTATAGGACCTGGGCGATACAAAGATGGAATAGCGATAAATTCTTCAAAATTGCTGGGTTTAATCTGCATAATCACATTCCGCATCCCAGAGGAGGTTTCAAGTTGAAAAATTCCGGCTAATAACCCACTACCGATAAGTTTATAAGTCTCTTCGTCATCGAAGGAGATATCGTCCAAATCGACATCCTCATTGCGATTCTCTTTAATCAGGCGAATCATAGCGCGAATTTCCGCAATTGTTTTCTGCCCGAGGAAATCGAATTTCACCATGCCGACATCCTCTAACATATACTTGTCGAATTGCGTTGCGACGCGCTCATTTTTGCTATCTTTGAATAGAGGCACATGGTTGATAAGTTGTCCATTAGATACGACAATACCTGAAGCGTGAACAGTTATATGACTGGTTATGCCCTCCAACGCTCTGGCTAACTGGAATAACTCCGCATATTCACCGCGCTCTTCAATCTGTTTCAGTTGCGGCGACATCTGCATGGCTTCATCCAGAGTGATATTTGGAATAGCGGGGACTAATTTTGCAATCCTATCGACCTCATTCAGCGGCAAATCTAAAGTTTTGCCGACTCTCCTTATAGCGCTTCTAGCGCCGAGAGTGCTGAAGGCTGCCACATGCGCTACACTATCGCTGCCATATTTCTTGGTAACGTAATCCATGACTATATCGCGATGTTCAGGTTCAAAGTCCATATCGATGTCAGGCATCGAAATCCGTTCCGGGTTAAGGAAACGCTCAAAAAGCAGGTCATATTTCATCGGGTCAAAATTGATAATGCCCAACAGATAAAGCACTAAACTACCGCCGCCCGAGCCTCTGGCGGTGAATGAAAACCCTCTGTCGCGCGCGAATTGAACGTAGTCAAGGACGATTAAAAAATAGCCCGAGTACCCCATCTGCTTGATTATGTTTAATTCATGTTCCAAACGTTGCTGAATCTGGGGCGTAACCTCAGAATATCTTTTGTGTAAGCCTTCTCGGCAGAGCCGCTCTAATACCTCATCCGCCGTTTGCCCCGCTTCGAGTTCGAACATGGGCATGATATTTTCCTTGCTGGACCGTAAGCCTAAGGCGTCGGTGAACGAAGTGAACAGTTCTATTATTTCACATCTCTCGGCAATTTCAACAGAATTACGCAGAACCGATTCAGGATAATCCTTGAATAATTCATACATCTGCTGCGGGGATTTAAAGTAAAACTCGTTTGTCGTAAATTTCATCCTATTTTCGTCGTTCAGGGTTTTATTCGTTTGAATTGCCAGCAAAACTTCATGCGCAAAAGCATCCTCTTGGCGAACGTAATGACAATCATTCGTCGCTACAGCGGGTATCCCTGTTTCTTTGGATAAATCCATCATTTTAGGCATGATAGCGGACTCTTCATCTATGCCGTGAAGCCCTAATTCCAGATAGAGATTATCTTTGCCCATAACCTCGGCTAATTGGCGCAGATGTTCTTTCGCTTCCTGGTATCTGTTTTCTCCAAGCAGAGAAGGCACTCGCCCTTTAATACACGCTGTCAGTGCGATAAGTCCTTCATTATATTCAGACAATAACTCTGTGTCAATGCGTGGCACATAATGAAATCCTTCGGTATATCCGAAGGAAATCAATTTGATTAAATTTTTGTAGCCCGTTTCATTCTCCGCCAGAAGAATCAAATGATTTGCCGCCTCTCTTTTGCTTTTGGCATCCCTGTTGTGTCGTTTATCAGTGAAATACACTTCGCAGCCGAATATCGGCTTAACGCCTTTTTTCTTAGCCGCTTTGTAGAAATCCAAAACCCCAAACAGACCGCCATGGTCTGTTATTGCAATCGCCGCAGCGCCGGTCTCGCTCGCCCAGTCTATCATGTCATCAATCCGGCATGCGCCATCCAAAAAACTGTATTCGCTATGATTATGTAAATGAACAAATTCAATGTTATTCATGATTGTTCCTTTTTATCATAAAACGTGAAGACTATAGTTCCGCATTTTTCTGAGGTGAATTTTAACAAAATGATGATGATTCACAATTTATCATTAAGAATTTAGCGTTCCCTGTCCGCCTGCCTTTTGCGTTAGGTAGCATCACATCTGTTAAAATCCCATCTAAACTCCTCATTCCTTACTCTTTAGTCTCTTCTGAACCTCTTCTCTGATAACGTCTGGCGTGAGGTCTTCGGGTAGGACCTCCTTGTTCTTTCTCCTCCTCAGTAAGCTTTTGGAGTATGATTATATCATCATTTTCCTTTTCGACCATATCACCAGGATGAAGATTTTTTTCAATTTTGCGCATACTTTTTAAGTTGAATATTACTTTTGTATCATTCTCTTCAATGGTAATTATCCAACCGTTTGGTCTTTTAATCAGTTTAAATTCGTTTTGAATGTCGATATATTGAACTTCAGATGCGGCCAGAATAGTGCCGATATCACCCGACCTAACTAATTCTTCAGTAATTTGCTCTACAGCTGGTTCCTCAGAATTTTGCTCCTCGCTCAATTCTTCTGGTATTTGATTTTCACTCACTGTTTTCCCTCCTTTGTATATGTGAGCTTTCTCGGAAAGTCTGAAAGCTTATTATCACTGATTTTCCAAGGAGTGAATTTGTAATTTCACCCCCACTTTTTTGCCCACAGAGTTCACAGAGTGGCACAGAGAAAAACTCTGTGAATCTCTGTGTTCTCAGTTTTTTACTTTTTCAAGAACTGCTAGTCTTGTTATCATCGGCTTTTCTCCATATTGTTCTCTTGCCTTCGCAGCCGATTCATCGTAAGTTTCGCCTATGGATTACCCTCCACATGCTCTGAATATTAAACTCGCTATCAAGCTCGCGGTCACCGCCCAAAGTCCGCTTATTATCAGTTTTGCTGATAGGCTAATGGTGCTCCGAAATTCGATAATTTCCTCCCGTAGAGGCGTTATAGATTCGTCTATCTTTGCACCGATATTATCTATTTTCCCACCGATGTTATCTATTTTCTCACTAATTTGTTGGGTCGTATCGCTTATAGTATCTACCTTCACATCAATTTTTTTAACTGTATGATGTATCTCGCCGACCTGTTCAGAGATAGGTTCTATTTTCGTAAGGATTCGTTTTGTCGCGATGTCTATGCTTGTATCAAGTTTTTCTGCTGTATGGTCAACTTTTTGGCTAATCTCATTTGTCGTGCGAGATATATTATCCAATTGGTCTGTAGAATCCGACACCTCCTCTGTAAGCAAGACCATCAGTTCTTTGTCATCAAGCCCTTCCAATCCCTGTTTGTCTAACTTGATGTGAATTTCTGTGAGTAATTCATTTGAAAATGAGCGTCGCCTAGGAGTTGAAGCATCTTGAGCCATAATATTTACCTCCATTTTAAAGGATAGCCACGCCTGCTATGATGCTACATGGCAGGTTTAAGGGGGTTGCATTCTGGCTACCCTGGTGCTACGGGGCGGGCGTTTTAGCAAATCCTTCAGTCGGGAATCTCCGGCGGATAACAACAGACTACTTCCAACGGTTTATCGCCGGTGTTCACAAATTCGTAAGCGGGTAAAGATGCAGGGATAAACACTGATTTGCCGCGTTTTATTGGTTTTTCGCCAAATGCCCCTACCAGTTTGCCTTCGCCCTGCGTGGTGATAGCGCAATAGAATCCGCGGTCGGCAGGCATACTGAGTTTGTTTGTAACTGTAAGGCGTGTGAGCCAGAAATACTTCCTGGCTTCTTCTGGGACGAGCACATCCTCTCGGCTGCCATTTTCCTCACGTAGCAGTTCAGGCGTCCTTTTTACATAGTTATTCAGATAATCCAACGGCATGGCGGTAAAATCGGCGGCTTCCAATGCCACATCCCAGCCAAGTCCCAACGTTCCATCTTCTTTGTCATAAGGGAATCCTTCCCATTCCGCCAAGATGTTCCAGTCCGTCGGCTCCTGCGGTTCAAGGATGCAAAGCCCGGAACCTAGCGAATGGACGAAGCTATCTCTTAGGAAGATTACGTCGCCGACCTTGGGGATAATCTCGTGCATGTGCTGGTGCATCGTTTCGACGTCCTGCGCTTCCATCCATTTGCGGAAATCTTCGACGGCAACGTTTTCCCTCCAGCCAATCCAGGCTTTCGCGCCCGGACGAGTGCCGATAACAACCCATGCCTCATTTTTACCGTAGGGCGAATTTAGATATTTGGAGGCAAATTCCGGCGAAGGATGCCAGTGTACGGGGATATGTGCGTCATCTCCGACGTCGAATATCTTGACCAGAATCCCTAAATCCGAACCGTATTTCTCCGCGTGTTTTTTCCCCATTGTCTCTTCGGGAAACGCTTCTAGAAGTTCCTTTAGCAGAACTATCTCTCCGTTAGGAAGCTCAATGCGGCTGAAGCCTTTATCCGGTGGATTATCTCTGCCCGGCGTGATGGCACGGTTGGTCGAAAAGATCCACTCTTCGGAACGAAAATCATCCTTAGGGTCGGGCTCGCCGACGAATTCCGCCCGTAGTTTTCCGCCGTTGTAAAAATGCAAGTACGTATTCGGCGCCAAGTGAATCGGCGCTCCTAACATCTGTTTTAGTTCCTCTTTTGATGCCATGGTTTTCCTCCTTCACACAATTTTTCAGTTATCACACTTTTGGTAAAAAGCAAAAATACGCAACACGTTTCACGTTCCATAATATTTTCTACAAAACTCAAGACTCTCCTTCATATTTCTCAACACATTCTCCTCTCTCTCCGCTTCCAAAGCCTGTGGGTCAACCTCGACGCAGATAGCGCCACGATAATTATCTTTTTTCAAATGTTGCAGAAATTCATCGAGGGGCAAAACGCCATCCATGGGGAGGCAGTGTTCCTTATCTCTTTCAAGATTGTAATTCGATAGATGGATATGCGAAATTTTATTTTTCAAACGTTCATAAGCTTCGAGGATGTCAAATCCGCCCGTCCCCAAGTGTGTGGTATCGAAATTTAGATGCAATAGTTTTTCAAGGTATTTGAACTTATTTAATCTGATGCTCGGAATGCTAAAGGGAAATGTGACCAGTTTCCAGAAGGTATTCAATTGAACTGTATGCAGGCGCAATTTCGTGAATTTAATCGCCAAGGGTCCGAAAAGAAGCCGGGTGTGGGGCATATTTTCCACAGCAATTATTATCTCAGTGTTCCGCTGATAAGCGGGCAGTTCATTGAGAAGCCAACGTCCGCAAGCTACATTTTGATAGTGTGGCAGATGAAAGACGACGACGGACGATGACAGGAACCTTGCCATTTCGAGCGTTCGATTCAATCGGTCAAGTGGACTTTTTTCCCAGCCATCCAGGTTCTTAGAATCGAAAGGGTTATGCAGACTATAAATGGGCATGCCATATTCCGAACTGAGTTTTAGCAGATAATCTACTTGCCGGGTATCCCATCTTTCATCTATCAACACCTCCACCCCATCAAAACCCGCCGCTTGGGCTAACTCAAAAGCTCTATTCAAGCCATAGATGTAAAGCGAACCGGTGGAAAAAATAATCACGATGTTTTCCTCACGTTTGTAAGCGAGTTTCAAATAATCTTTTGCACT
>DTYX01000871.1 GCA_012961655.1 Candidatus Poribacteria bacterium | reverse complement strand
TTTAGCATTGTTTAAATTCCTCCATTTTTGTGTTTGGTTATGCGAATTTTTTTTGCTTTATTTATTAGTCGCAAAAGACTCGAAAAAATTACAGAAAAAATGACTGATTTTTTAACTTTTATACTTGGGTGAACTGTTATCCTTTATTGAACATCGGTAAAAAGTTGAAAACCATGTCTTGAAAACTAAAATATTTCTGTTTGTCGTGATTTGGGCTTGACACGGCTTCTTTCATCAGATATAATAACAAAAGTCCAAGTTGAAAAAATAGAATCGAGGTAACCAACGTGGAAGCAATAGAGAGAATTGAAGCAATGCCTTATGCCGAATTCAAGCTCATCCAATTAACCCATCCCCTGCATAGCAAACATTACCGATTAAAGCAGCCACTTCCCGTAGTGATAGAAAACTGGACTATTCCTACAAAGGACACTTACCAGAAGTGAAAGAACAAATTATTGAAATGACGCTCAACGGTAGTGGTATTAGAGACATACGATGAAAGGCAAAGAAGATTGTAAAATTATTTTGTTTTTCAAAGGAGCGAAGATTATGACTGTTTTAGAACAGAAAAAACGTTTTGACCGCAATCGGGAGGAATTACACGCCATAGCTAAAGAGTTTGCACAGAAGGTCAAGGATAACCCGTATGTTTGGGGCATCGTTGCAAAGCCTTATGGGGCTTATATGCACCTAATTACGCTTATAGATTGGCAAATACCAAATCATTTACAGAAAAGGAGAGGAAGATGCCAAGCGAGAGAATTTACAGAATGCAGGCTGAACAGAATGAACGATTAGCGAGAGGGCTTGTTCTTTTATCTCCTCAATTGATGGATTGGGGAGTTACTGCATGTTTCTACGCTGCTCTCCACCTTGTAGATGGTTACCTGGCGCGCGTTGGAGTTCACCCTAAAAATCACGCGGAACGCGAAGATTGGATTCGACGTCGGCTACATCTAATTCGAGGCGACTATCGAAACCTCAAGCGTTTTAGTATTCGAGCACGGTACGATGTGTTCCAGATGAATCCCGCTACTGCTTTCCAACCCGCTTTCGTCGAAAATCTGATTGCCACTGAGCTGGAAGCAATCAGAAATTATATTGCCCAGCTTCCATGATATGTCATCTGATTCAGCGGTGAACTAGGGATGACAAAACAGCAATTTTTGCTGATTTACCCCCAGTTTTATTTAACGGTAAGTATTTTCATATCACGCGTGTGAGCAGATGTATGAGCTTGACACGGCTTTTTTCATCAGATATAATAATATAAAATCAATTTTTCAAGCTGAAATGGTAAATCAGGAGGTACTATGAAACCAGCAGAATTTAAAAATCCAGGCAAAGAATATCGCCCATCGCCTTTTTGGTCGTGGAACGACGCATTGGACCCAGAGGAACTTCGCTGGCAGGTGCGTCAGATGGCAGAACAAGGTTTTGGTGGATATTTCATGCACTCGCGTGTAGGATTAGCTACGCCGTATCTGTCGAAGGAGTGGATGGAATGCATTCGCGCTTGTTTAGAGGAAGGTCGGAAGGTAGATACGGAATCGTGGCTGTACGATGAAGACAAGTGGCCAAGTGGCTTTGCAGGCGGGATTATTCCCGCGAAAGGCGACGAATATAAAGCGCGGGCGTTGATAGCCGAGGAAGTAGAATCGCCGGATGAGAATGCGTTGCGATGCTTCGCTATTAAAATGTCTGAATCAGGGAAACTAAAGAGTTTTCGTCAGGTTGACACTTCGAGTAAAATAGACGAAGATGAAACTGTATATGCTTTCCATGTCCGCATTCAGCCGCCGAGCAACTGGTTCAACGGCGAGAGCTATGTGGATTTGCTAAATCCGATGGTAACGGAAGAGTTCATGAAAGCCACTCATGACGCTTATGCCGAAGAATTTAAGGGTGAGTTCGGCGAATTTATGCCCGGCATGTTCACCGATGAACCGCAGTATTACATCGGCGGACAAGCGCCCTGGACAGACGCTATGCCGGAATATTTCCAGCAAATCAACGGATATGACCTCTTGGAAAAACTGCCGTTGGTGTATTTTGAAGGCGAAGGCTCTGAGAAAGTTCGATATGATTTCTGGCGGACAGTTACTCAGCGATTCGTCGAGGCGTTCAGCAAGCCCTTTGGCGAACGTTGCGAAAAATTAAATCTGATGATGACTGGACATTATATGGCTGAAGATAATTTGGTCTATCAAATTCATTTCATCGGCGCCGCGATGCCGCATTACGAATTCATGCAATGTCCAGGGATAGACCACCTCGGACGCAATATCGACAATCCGCTGACCTTGAAGCAGTGTTCCAGCGCTGCGCATCAATTCGGCAGACCACGGATTTTGTGCGAAATTTTCGGCGTCAGTGGACACAGCATGACGTTTGAAGACCAGAAATGGATTGCGGATTTTCATTTCGCTCTGGGAATCACCTTTCTGTGTCAACACCTCACGCTCTACACGATGAAGGGCGAGCAGAAACGCGATTATCCGCCGACAATTAGCTATCATCAGCCGTATTGGGGACATTACAAATTGGCGAACGATTATTTCTCCCGCGCTGGCTATCTCTGTTCTCAGGGACAGTTTTACGCTGATATATTGCTCTTGCATCCGATGGGCAGCGCCTGGGCGACTTATGAGCCGCTGGCTAATCGAAATGAACGCGCTGAGTCATACAATCGTTCCTTTACGACACTGCTCGATGACCTGCTGGCTATCCACCGCGACTTCGACCTCGGCGACGAGATGATTTTAAGCAAACATGCCTCTGTGGATGGCAATACCCTCCGTGTAGCAAAGGAAGGGCGATACCGACTTATCGTTGTGCCGCCATCGCTGACGTGGAGTCGGAGTACTTTTGAACTGCTCAAATCATTCATGGCCGCTGGCGGCCCCGTCGTATTTGTCGGGGAAACTCCAACGCTCATTGACGGCGTACCCGCCGAATCCGAATGGCAAGAACTACTGCAACATAAAGGCGTGACGACGGTAGCAGCGGACAAAACATCCGTAGAGCAGGCGTTGGATAAATTTATTCCGCACGATGTGAGCATCACCGATGCGGATGGAAATGAGATTGGCGACATTTACGTGCATCATCGTATTGCTCCCTCTTTATTAAAGGGGACTGGGGGGATTTCGGGTGAAAATCATATCTACTTCCTGTCGAGCAAAAGTCGGACAGAGAGCTACAAAGCGCGCATTTCACTTGCAATTACTCCCCCTTTAGCAAAGGGGGCAGGGGGAATTTCAGGCAAGGTGACGGAATGGCATCTGGCTAGCGGCGAGATTACGGATGTACCTGTGAAAGTCGAGGATGGCCGCGCCATTGTCGAACTCGAATTTCCGCCCGTTGGCAGTCATGCTCTCGTCGTCGATACGGCGGCAGAAATTGAAACGCCGGCGACACATGGGGAATTGGCAGTCAAAGAAACGATAGCGCTCAACGGCCCCTGGATGTTCGAGCGGCTGCATCTCAATTCGCTGACGCTGGATACCTGTCAATATGCCCTTGACGATGGCGATTGGAGCGACAAGACGCCGATATGGAAAGCTCGGCGTGCGGCGTGGAAGGCGGCGGGTTTGGAAGCCTACGCGGGAATTCAACCCTGGGCGCTCGACCAGAAGGGCATCAAACCCACGGCGGGGTTGAAATTGCGCCTGAAAACGACTTTTGAATCGGAAGTCGAAGGCAAAAATGTTTCGCTTGTGTTGGAATCCGCCTCGGATTATACGCTTTCCGTCAACGGTCAGGCTGTCTCCACAGAAACCGACGAATGGCACTGGGACAAGCAATTCAGCAAGGTTGACATCTCTGAGCAGGTGAAAAAGGGCGAGAACCTAATAGAACTTGAGTGCCAATACGGCATGGACGTACAGGTAGAGGATATGTACCTGATTGGTGACTTCGGCGTGCGCAAGGTCGCTGACGACAAATACATCCTCACTGACGAACCACAAAAGTTGACAAACGGCAACTGGGGAGAACAGGGATATCCGTTCTATGCGGGCAATATACGATACCGTGGAAAATTCACCTGTGAGGCAGAAGATGGACAGCAAGCGCTTCTCCGTCTGAAAAATCCGAAAGGATGCTTATTCCGAATATCCGTCAACGATTCAGAACCTATTCTACTCTGGTATCAACCCTGGCAGGTGGACATCACCGATTTCGTGAAACACGGCGAAAACTCCGTCAGCATCGAAGTCATCAGTACCCTGCGCAATACATTCGGGCCGTTGCATCACAAATTAGGCGACGCGCTTCCGTGGGTCGGCCCTGGACAATTTGTCGATGAAGCTAACTGGGTCGATGATTATCAACTTGTGCCGTATGGATTGATAGACGGGATTGAGATTGTAGTTTCTGAGTGACAACTGTTGCTTTGACCTGCCGAGCAGTGAGGGCAATGGAAACATTAATTGATGTCCAATTGCCCTTATACCTCTTGAGCCTTTCATCAATACGTTCAAGGAGTAAAATTCATAAATGTTTGGAAAATGCTCATAGCCGCGTTTGTGTCTTTTCTATGATACGATGTCAGGTAATTTGCCCGACAAAATTCATTTCGTTACAGAAGGAGCACCGTTTGCTTCAACTCCGATGATTTGTAAGCTGCATCCATTTCGCCATATGAACCTACTAGCTTTAATTATCAGCATAATAGCCCTTATTTTGGCATTATCCAAATGGATATACGATTTTCAGAAGGGCAATGTAGTATCTAAATCCCGCGTGGGTTTACGAAGCGAATCACAAGTAAAGATACAATTATTGGCGAATCAAACCAATTGTTTCATAACGCGGGGTGGTTTTACTCTATTCCTCCTGTCTTTAAGGATTTATAACGAAAGCGACCAGAGACCAGTAACGATTGAAGAGTGTACCTTGAGTATCAAAAACGGACGTAGATGGCAAGAGATAGAACCCTATGAAACTCCTCAAGCTGCCATCTTCCCAGGCTTAATGCGACATAACATGCCCATAACGATAGAACCTTCGGAAACACAAGACTTCTATGAAGTTTTTCAACTGTACGAGTTAATCTCCGGCACCAGAATTCGGATAAAACTCCGATGTCTTGAAAAAAACGGGGAGATTTTTGAAGGCGAGGATGAATTATACCATCGGACTGATGAAAGACCGGTCTTTGATATTCTCTTCAGGACGTTGGGTGTATAGATTGTAATGTACTGTAAAATTTGTTTTACACTTTGATAAGATACCCTCACTGGCAAGGAGGCCGGATTTCGGAATTCGGAATGATTAATCTTTTCAATTCCGAATTCCAAATTTATCACTTGACAAAATACTGCACTATAATATGATAGTTTTAGACAACAGGAACCTACAAATTTGCGAAGGAGAGAAATATGCGTTTAATCGTTATCGGCTGTGAATACACTGGTAAGTCAACTTTGTTGAATAGTCTGGCGGAGTGGGGCAGAAGAGAGGGAATTCATTTTCACTTGGACGACCATTTTACAATCCCCGGTGAACAACATCTGGGGGAGGAGGATAAAAAAATGATGGTCGCCCTTACACCGACCATCAAAGAACGCTTCCAACGATTTCAAGTCTACTACCACATTGACGTAGCTCACAAGAATCAGCACATCATCCTGGTAGGATTTCATATCGAAGAGGCTATCTATGGACCGCTATACTACTATCCACCACAGCAGGTGATGTATGCTCGCGAAGTTGAAGACAAAATGCCTCCGGATACTATCCTGACTCTGCTAACCGCATCGCCGGAAGTTATCGCTAGACGGATGGAGGAACAACCGCATGAATACAGCATAATCAAAAAGGAAGATATCCCCATGCTTCTAAATCGGTTTAATGAGGAATTCGGACGTTCGCACATTCGGAGAAAATTTCGGATTGATACCTCCAATTTTACCCCCGAAGAGTTGTTCGGGGAATTTATGTCTTCTGTTGTAACTCATCTAAGTTCGGAGGATTTGTTGAGAATGCTGGTTCAAAGAACGATGGCAAAATAAGTTGCGAATTTTTTAATTATGAATCAAATCGCAACACGCAACACGATGTTTACCACCACGATAGGGGCCTTCAAATCCAAAATGGTGAAGGTGTCGAACCAGTTCATTCCAAGAGACAACGGTAAGTCTAGGCATAGAATTCCATCTCCTTGGGGACTTTGATGTGTTTGTTTCTTACGGGTGGTATAGGCAATCCTTTTTTTAGGTGTAGAATCCAACCTTCTAAGTTTTGCCGGCATTCTTCTAACGTTTTGCCTGAAGGCCAAACCCCTTTCAAAGCCGGAATTTCACCAAATTTTTTTGCCACCTATTGATTAGTTGTGATTGACTGCATGGTATCTGGTAGTAATGAGTATCACTCATCACTTTTCAATATGAAAATATCTATGCACTCAAAGGGACATCATAACCTTCGTTCAGGATTGACTATCAGAGCTTTTTTGTTAGCAATCGGCGCAACTGTAATTATGAGTTTTTGGACGCAGCATAGTGAGCTCGTCATTGATAGTCCGAGTTTTAACAGCATCCATCCGTCCGTAGCGGGTTTTTTCGCGGTTATCTGCATTTCGCTTTTCATTAATCTATTGCTCAAAGCCATTCGTCCTAAGTGGGCGTTGACTCAGTCGGAGATGTTGTTTATCTATGCAATCCTGATTGTCACCGGCCCGGTTGTGTCGATTGGCGGGGTACACTTTTTTCTGCCGACGCTTATTGCACCCTACTATTATGCCACACCTGAGAATGAATACGCAGAATTGTTTCATCGTTACATCCCTTCATGGTTTGGGCCAAAGGGTTCAGAAGTAATCAGGCAATTTTACGAAAGTTCTGAGGGCGCAGGTGTGCCTTGGGAAGTGTGGTTGAAACCGTTGTTGATTTGGACGCCTTTTCTGCTAACTCTTTATCTCATTTTTCTCTGCATGAACGTCATTCTGCGCAGGCAGTGGGTTGATAGGGAGAAATTGGTTTTCCCGCTCGTACCGCTACCGTTGGAAATGACCAAAGATGCGGGAAGAGGACATCGGTTCAACGCTTTTTTTCGCAACGGTTTGATGTGGATTGGCTTTGCCATCCCCGTTATAATTCACGGTCTAAACGGATTGAACACTTACATTCCCAGTTTTCCCGCAATCCGATACAAACACATTAACATCAGCCGATATTTTACTGAGAAACCGTTCAATGCAATGGGCTATACAGCCATTTCATTTTTCCCTTGTATCATCGGTTTCGCCTATATTCTCACCGTGGATGTCTCTTTTAGCTGCGGCTTCTTCTACGTCTTTTCTAAAATTGAATCAATTTTAGGAGCGGTTGTAGGTTGGACAGGTAAGGGGAGTTCGAGTTTAGCGCAATTTCCATTCATCGAACATCAGGGGGCCGGTGCATTCATCGCCATTACTATTATCAGCTTGGTCATAGCGCGGCGACATCTTTTCTTCATGATGCGCAAGGCATTTTTCAAAAAATTTGATTTGGATGACAGCCTTGAGCCGATGTCATATCGTTGGGCG
Organism: Candidatus Poribacteria bacterium; assembly: GCA_012961655.1. Taxonomy (GTDB): domain Bacteria; phylum Poribacteria; class WGA-4E; order DTYX01; family DTYX01; genus DTYX01. The sequence continues at coordinate 6,299 of DTYX01000871.1, read as the reverse complement.
CTCTTGGGCTTGCTAGGTGGCATTCTCTTTCTCAACATCTGGTGCCTTTTTGCGGGGATGACGCTCATTGTTGCGTTGACTTTCTTCTTTCTATTTTGCCTGTTTTCCGTTGCACTCACACGCATTCGGGTGCAAGCGGGCATGGGTTGTGTCCACGGTCCGCTTACCCCCCAAGACTTAATTTTGACAGCCGGTGGCACGGTTGGCGTCGGCGCGGAAAATCTCACCATATTATCGCATTTTCATTTCTTCACCGGTGAGATGCGCGGTCTCATCTCGGTGATGCCCAGCCAGTTGGAGGGGTTTAAGCTAGCGGAAACAGTGAAGATTAACGCGCGACAGTTGGCATTTGCAGTCATGTTGGGTACTCTCATCGGCTTGGCTTTAGCATATTATGCCGCCCTGCGCACCATTTACGATTTTGGCGGCAACATCCTGAACAACTGGCGTGTGCGCTCAATGCCCCACGTCCCTTTTCGAGCCCTGCGCACCGCCTTGAGCCATCCGCGAGAACCCGATTGGATGGGAATGCAATTCGTCGGCTTCGGATTTCTCTTTACCGTTTTTCTGACTATAATGCGGTTGCGGTTTTTATGGTGGATTTTTCACCCCATCGGCTACGCCGCCGCATATACAGGTAGGACGATTCATTGGGTGTGGTTTCCGATGTTGCTCGGCTCTCTCGTCAAATACCTCGTCCTGAAACACGGCGGAGCGAGGGCTTATCGGAATTTCTTGCCCTTTTTCCTCGGTTTGATACTGGGGGATTTTTTCATGGGCGGCTTTTGGGGGATTGTTGGCTTGTTTTCCAACCAACCCGGTTATCTCTTTTTCCCGTAATAGTCGATTAATTTTACCAAAGAGAGTTCTAGGAAACTCGGAAGCCCGAACTTGTTCGTGGATAGGGCAGGTGTGTAGGTACTGCCCCTACAACCTCAACGAGTTGGAGCGTCCGAAAAATCTCCAAAACTAAAGGAGGAGAAAAAGTTATGTTAAATTTTAGAAAATGGACATCTGCTTTGATAGTAGCCTCGGTAATTTCCTCTATCTGCTTTGCCAGTGACTGGAAAAGCGAGGACATTGGCAATACTAAAAAGGGAACGACAAAAGAGAAAGATGGCAAGATTATTATCGAGGCGAACGGCGCTGACATTTGGGGCTCCGCTGACGGATGCAGATTGGTTTATCAAGAGGTGAGCGGCGATTTTGAAATCTCCGCCAGAGTGGTATCCTTAAAACGAGCCCACGAATGGTCAAAAGCTGGATTGATGGCGCGCCAGAGCCTCGATGCTAACTCGCCTCATGCTTTCCTGAATGTGACTCCGGACCACGGGGTGAAGATGATTTACCGCGACGCCGTCGGAGCTAACACAGGTCCTAGCCCCTGGGAGAAGAATTCTGAGGCGCCCGTATATCTGAAGCTCGTCAGAAAAGGTGATACTTTCACCGCTTATATGTCGGATGATGGCAAGACCTGGAAGGAGGCTGAAGTAGCTGCTGGCACCCCAAGTAGCGCGGAAGTAAAACTTAATGACCCGATATTGGTGGGCATGGCAGTTACATCGCATGTTCAAGGAACACTGACAACGGCGGAATTTGACAATATCGCTGGCAGTTTCATATTAGCTGTTGAATCATACGACAAAGTAACCGAAATATGGGGGCAGATAAAGAGATGATGAAAATACCGAGATTCGGTCTGTTCGAGCAATCTTGCCATCATACTGGCAGCTATGACAACCCTTATAAGGAACTAATGGCAACAGTCCAGTTGACTGAACCGAACGGCAAAACGACGCGGAGCATTCCGCTATTCTGGGACGGTGATACAATCTGGAAACTCCGCTTCTCTCCCGATAAGGTCGGAACATGGAAGTGGTCGGTCCAAAGCGATAACCCTGGTCTCAACCGTCAGTCAGGCAGTTTCAACGTAGTCGATTCGCAAAACCGGGGCGGCATCCGCCCAATGGCCGGATATCCGTATCACTTCGAGCGGCAGAACGGCGAGCCGTTTTGGTTCATGGGCGAGACCGGTTGGGCGCTGTACACCGACAATCAGGCGAAAAACCACACCCGAACTGCTGTGGAGGAGTATATCGATACACGCGCCCGACAAGGTTTCAACGTCATTCACTCGATGCTGATAAGCGAATCGGGTTGGGGAAATAGCGGAGGCGATGCATTCGTCGATTTGAAAACCGAGAAAATCAATCCCGAATACTGGCAAGAAGCCGATGAACGACTAATCTATCTCAATCGCCGGGGAATTACAGGCGGACTGGTGTTGGCATGGGCGGACAAACGAGTCAACCCAAACGACTGGAGGGAATTTCCATCGCAAGAAGCGCGACTGCGATACGCCCGCTATGTCACCGCACGTTACAGCGCTTTCGACGTCTATTTTGTCGTCGCCGGAGAATGGAACGCCGATGTGCGCAATGCCAAGGGACTTTCGGAAAATCAGATACGCAGTGATTATATTGCCATTGGCAACACGATAAAACAGAGCGACCCACACGGTCGGATGATTGCGATTCACCCCTTCGGCAACGACAGCGTCAGAGAATTCGCCCAACAGCCGTGGATGGGGTTCGGCGACTATCAGCAGATGTATCGCCACCTGCATGATGAAATACTCGCCTCGCGAAGATTCGACAAGCCGGTGGTCAATGCCGAGTATGCCTACTATCTGCGAGATGCCGATTGCGATGGCCAAGTAGATAAGCCTAACAGTTTCGATCTTCAGTCGATGCGACATGCTACCTGGGACATCGCCATGGCGTGCGGATATTTTATCACCGGCTTCGGCACGACCTATTTTGGCGGATACCGCAATCCAGGTCCGTTTGATGTCAACGCGGTGCAAAACGATGATTGGGAAGAACAGATTCAGCACGTCAAAAGGTTGTTCAGCGAACTGGAATGGTGGCGTCTGAGACCCTACGATGAGTTCATCACCGCCCAAATCGAACGAGACGAAGACCGCAGCCGTCAAGTCAAACAGAGAGAAGTTGTGTTACCGCCGAAAATCACATACTGGGTGTTGGCTGAGCCGGGTAGACAATACTTAGCCTACGTGCGCGGTCACGCTGGATTGTTCAAGTTATCGCTCGGTGAGAGAGGCAACGGAACTTATCATCTGCGTCAATTCGACCCGCGAACCGGAGAATTCATCAATTTCGGTACTCGCCAATGCAAAGGCTTTCTCGAATATACACCGCCGGATGAGCGCGACTGGGTGCTGGTTGTGGAGAAGTAGATAAAGGCGGAATATGACTTATCGGTTTTACTTTCAATCTGAAAGCGGTGAGGCGTACTTGTTTTAGTGATTTTTCCCTTCGATCTTCAGATGTTTTTGTTGTAAAATACTTGACAAATCCCACAGAGTATTTCGGAGCTCTCCTCTAAGTAACTCATTAACTAACTAAAGAGGAAAATTGAATTAATATGCGCAGATGAAAAATAACAAACAGAGATTGCCCCATATCCTGTTGATAGGTCTCATACTCATCGCAATAAACTCGTTTTGGATGATGAGGGGATCTTTGTCAAATTCCGGTTATCCTACCACAGTTTCGCTATATTTTAATGTTGTTTTCTACCTTTTTGGACTAATCCTACTAAATTTTTCCATCCGAAAACTGTCGCCGAAAAATGCCCTGACGCAACAGGAATTAATCTCCATTTATCTCATGCTTACCGTAGCGTCAGCTTTAAACGGCTTGGATTTGTTACAAATCCTCCTGCCGGTAATAGCGGGGCCATACCTTCTCGCAACGGCTGAAAATGAGTGGAAGGAACTTTTCTTTGAATATATTCCCCGGTGGTTGGTCAACTCTAATCAAGAGGCTTTAAAGACCTACAGCGAGGGAGGCGCTTCACTCTATCTTGAAAATTTAAGACCGTGGCTCTTGCCGTGGTTTTCTTGGGGGATTTTCACCTTTGCCTTGATTCTCTGTATGCTCTGCTCGACGATAATCTTGAGCAGACGTTGGACTGTGGAAGAGAGATTGAGCTATCCAATTATTCAACTTCCACTCGAGATGTCTAACCAAAACACGCCGTTCTTTCGCCGCGGAAACTTATGGGTTGGATTCTCGATAGGGTTTGGCATGGCGGCGATAAACGGTCTACACTTCTTTTTTCCCGCCGTTCCTACAATAGGACGGCCATTTAACGTCGGACAGTATTTCAATCAAAAACCGTGGAACGCGATGGGATGGATGCCGATAGCTGTTCAACCTTTTGCTATTGGGCTCGGGTTCTTTATGCCGGTTGACCTCTCATTTTCATGCTGGTTTTTCTATCTGTTTTGGAAAGCCGAACGGATAATCGCCAGCATTTTGGGATTGATTTCTCTGCCGGAATTTCCATACATTAACGAGCAGACTTCAGGAGCTTACATCGGTTTAGCCATCGTCGCCCTTTTTATGGCGAGACGACACCTGCTCGCCGTCTTCAAGCTCTGTCTCCGTGCCAAATCTAAAGAGAATAAAAACTATCAGATAGCCTTTGCGGGTCTCGTTTTCGGGGCGATTATCATAATTTTATTCTGTAGCCAAGCTGGTATGAGCCTTAAAATGGTAGTGCTTTTTTTCACGCTTTACTTCTTGTTGTCAATAGCCATAGGTAGAATAAGAGCGGAACTTGGTTCGCCGGTGCATGATTTACATTTTGCTGGTCCTGACCTAGTGATTAGCTCCGTATTCGGCACTCGTGGGTTCAGCAAATCCGGTTTAACCTTAATGTCGTTCTTCTGGTTTTTCAATCGAGCATACAGAAGCCATCCTATGCCCTGTATTTTGGAAGGATTTAAATTGGGCGAACGAACCCAAGCAAACGAACTGAAACTCGCGTTAGTTGTTATCGTCGCCACAGTAGTCAGCATCATAACAGGAATTTTTGCGTATCTCCATTTTGCCTACAGATTTGGTGGGAAATTTTGGTATGCGTATGCGCCATTTAATCGCCTGGCGCACTGGTTTAAGTTTCCAGTTGAGCCCAGCATAGCAAAAGGAACGGCTTTCTTCTCAGGCATTGGAACCGTCGTTTTGCTGATGATTGTGCGCATGCGTTTCGTCTGGTGGCCATTTCATCCCGTAGGATACGCTGTCTCTAGCAGTTGGGCGATGAACCCCTTTTGGTTTTCGATTTTCATAAGTTGGTTAATAAAATCTATCATCCTGAAAACTGCTGGACTCAAGGTTTATAGAGATAATATTCCGTTATTTCTTGGGCTAATTTTAGGCGAATTCCTCGCCGATAGTATAGTTAGCATCGCTGGAACATTGGAGGGCGTTGGCACGTATATCTGGTACGGTTAGAAAAGGTAACCCTGAAAAAAATGCTTACAAAATCTATGTTTTTCTGCTACAATCAAGTTCATGTCAAATAAATTATTTTGGAGGATGTTAAAATGAAGATTGGTTGTCAAATTGGCGTATGGGGAGGCAGCGCCGAGGATGCTGTAAGAGGTATGGGCGCGGCGGGTATTGAAGGCATAGAAGTATTTACCAACCATATCGTTCCCTACTACGGAATGGAAAATGAAGTCAAAAATTTCCTATTGACCCACAAAATTGAGCTTACTGGAGCGTATTTTGGCAACGAAAGGTTTATCTCTCCAGAGGACGAAGAGATAGTAGTGTCGGAAGCTTCAGCGGCGGCTGAATTTCTTGGAAAGGTTGGGGCGCCATTTATTATACTCAACGGTGGAGTATCTAAAAACCAGAAGCCAGATGGGTTCAGCGATGATGATTTCAAACAACTGGGCAAAACCATGAATAGCATCGGCAAAGCTGTCCCAGAATACGACGTTGCGGCGTGTATGCATCCGCACGCCGGTTGCATGATAGAATCGCCGCAGGATTTGGACCGACTGCTTGAACATCTCGACACATCGCTGGTGGGCTTATGCCTTCATGCGGCGCATCAGGTCATAGCGGGTTATGACCCTTATGAGATGTATGAAAAACATGCCGCTCTTGTCAAATACCTGCACATCGGAGAAATTGCAGCCGACAAAAAGGGGGCGCTCTTGGGCGAAGGTGTTTTGGACCAGAAGCGATTGATGAAGGCGATTCTTGATACGGGATATGATGGTTGGATTATCATCGAATCATCAAAAGAGGGCGTTCCGCCAAAAGATTATGTTTTGCATGCGAAGAGGTATATCGAAGAGGAATTGCTCAGTTGATGTTAAAAAAGAACTGTTGGAAGAAGTAGATTCAAATGAAAAGGAGATTATAAAAATGGCGATTCTAGAAGAACCCATAAAAGAGACATTACATCTCAAAAAC
>DTYX01000870.1 GCA_012961655.1 Candidatus Poribacteria bacterium | reverse complement strand
GCCGGGTTGCAAAAACGCGATCTGAGCGACCTGCTCGCGGAGGTGGAAAAGTTTGCCCTCGGTGGGTACACCGCCGCGCTGATGAAGGGCGATCTCCTGCCCTCCAACGGCGTCCATCTCTTCACGCGTAATCTGTTCAATTTTGTGCAGTGAGCGTTGCGCTAACAGCAAGCAACTGTATATTCCCGCGGCTAATGGGCGAATCATCCCCGCTCGCAGGAGTAATAGGTGGCTGGGCATCTCGGCGCCGGCTGGCGCCTCTCTGAGTGTTCTGCCAAATAATCGTGACATTCTCATACGTTATTATCTCCAGGTTCATTCTCATCTGTTCCTGATTCCAGGACAGTCTTTTCGTTTAAATCTTCATCTTCCGGGCGCTGATTTTGAAAGAATGGCGCATCGGTCTCTTCTTTTTCATCCGTTGCTTCTGGCTCAGGTTTCTGTTCTGATGAAGTTGACTTCGAAGTTATAGCATCAGTTTTCGCCAATCTCTTTCTGGCAACAACACTAACCAGCCCACTCTGTCTGGCTTTGAAGTATCGCCTATGAGATGTGGAACTACTCTCGGCTTGCTTAAAGGTATGTTCAATTTTAAATTGATGTGATTCCAACAGCCATAAAAGGCCGTTCATTGGAAATACGCGTTGAGATACATCGCTACTCTCCTTAATCTCTTCAGCGTGGTTTACTCTTGTAAACCTGTCCTCATTCTTACGACGGAACCATCGACGCGATTTGCCATAATCAGAATCATAGACAGCAACAATTAAATATAAGAGTCCATCGGCTTTGAGCGCATCACAGGCTCTGGCGATTGCCATGCCAGGATTTTCCATATATTCGAGGACATTGCAAAGTAACACAACATCTAATCTGTTCCGCACATCCAGGTCATAAATACTGCCCTCTACCACTCGAAATCCCTTCCTTCTGGCTATCTCTAAGAGCGGAACAACTGTATCAATACCATAAATCGATTCAAATCCCAAATTCCTGAGAATTTCAAGGAAAAATCCGTCGCCGCATCCGGCATCCAAAACAAGCACATCGGTATCCAAACTGGAGAAATATTTTACGAACTCTGACGTTATCAACTGGTGTTCTTTGAGAGTCAACCGGTCGCGGGAAGAGAAGCGCTCTTGAATATATTTATTCCCATTTGTCATCAATGTCACTCCCTTTCCATAAACTTTCGTGAGCCATTGCTTAAACCATCTGAACAATCATATCTCCAATCTCAGTGGTTGTAAAGCCTGTTTTCCCCGCTGTAAGGTCTTTAATTTTTCCAGAGGCTAATGTTTCCGACACCGCGTTATCGACCATTATCGCGGCTTCCTTTTCATCTAAATATTTGAGCATCATCCCGACGGCGCATATACCCGCTAAGGGATTGATTTGGTTTGTCCCTTTATATTTCGGGGCAGAGCCGTGAATCGGTTCGAACATAGATACTCTCCCGGGATTGATGTTACCCGACGCTGCGATGCCCAGACCGCCTTGAATCATCGCGCCTAAGTCAGTAATGATATCCCCAAACATATTGCAGGTTACAATAACATCAAACCATTCTGGATTCTTGACCATCCACATCGTAGTAGCATCGACATAAGCGTAGTCTTTTTCGATATCGGGATATTCCTCTCCAACTTCGGCGAATACTCTTCGCCAGAGGTCATGGGCGTAGGTAAGCACATTCGCCTTATCACAGAGCGTGAGCTTCTTCCCCTTATTACGCTGGCGCGTCAACTCAAAAGCGTAACGAACGCAGCGTTCAACGCCTTTGCGGGTGTTAATCATCTCTTGAATTGCCACTTCATCGGACGTGCCTTTTCTCAGAAAACCGCCGATACCAGCGTATAATCCCTCCGTGTTTTCCCTCACAACGACGAAATCGATGTCCTCTGGCCCCTTATCTTTGATGGGCGTCCATACTCCAGGGTAAAGCCTGATGGGTCTGAGGTTGATGTATAAATCCAACTCAAATCTTATTTTGAGCAAGATGCCTTGTTCCAATATACCGGGTCGGACATCAGGATGCCCTACGGCTCCTAAGTAGATAGCGTCCATTTGGCGAAATTCCTCTAATGCGGAATCCGGCAGCACTTCGCCAGTTGCCAGATATCTATCTCCACCGAAATCGTAGCGAATGGTTTCATACTTAAACCCTGTTTTATCCGCAACGGCTTGCAAAACTTTTAAGCCTTCAGCTACTACTTCAGGGCCGATGCCATCGCCGGGTAAAACTGCAATTTTATACATACATTCCTCCGAGATTAGGTAACTTTATAAACTATAACTTTTAATAACACACATAGAAAATAGGTACGTAATACGTAATACGTAATGCGTAATATTTTAAAAGATCGCAAGAAAAATAAATTCAATGCGGTGACATGGGTATCCATGCAGTTCTTGAATATTAAAGACCCAACCACG
>DTYX01000869.1 GCA_012961655.1 Candidatus Poribacteria bacterium | reverse complement strand
TTACTTGAAGTGGAATTGGAAGCGGCTGAAAAAGAAAAAATTGAAGAGGTTGAAGAGGAAGTTGGACGGGCCGTAGAACCGATGGATAAATTAGCTACTCAATGGGGAGCCATCAAGTTGGAATAAGGTAAAAATAAAACATAAGGATTCTTCAATGAAACCAATATTCCTATTGTCATTACTGATGGGATTTCTGCTATTCGGAGGGGAATGGGATACCGCGGTCCCAAGAACGACAGTGGGAACATCCATCGAATTCAACGCCGCTGGCGCTACTCAATTTGCGGTGGAACAACCAATCGATTTATGGCAAACCTACCGCTATGTCGATGGATTGGCAGGGTACATGACGATTCGAGTCTTTCAGGACCGGGAAGGCATCCTCTGGTTTAGCGACATGTATTCTTTTGAACGATTGGAAAAAGTCATCAAACAAGCGGATACTGAAATCAGCGCTGAAGAAATGATACTTCAAATTGTGTTGGATGTTAAGGCTCATGTCGGCGACGCGGAACAGTATGACGATATGACAATCGTAGTTGTGCGGTGTCTAATGCGAAGCTTAGGATAACTAAATTGTTAATGCCCAATATGCTCGTAAAAGTAAGGAATGAAAACAAAGCTCTCCTTCTGCTTCCCGTTTTCTTTCTCCTCATTATTTTCCCTCTTTCATCCCTCGCAAAAATAAGCGAATATCCCTCCGCTTCAAATCCTGATTTCACATGGCTTTCCACGCCGTCTGGACTTCTACGTTACGATAAGCGTTCCGAAGAATGGACGTTCGCCTCAACCCATCATTTGCTTTTTGATTCCACCATTCATGATATTGGAGTGGATGAAGATTTCATCTGGATAGCCACTAGCAAAGGAGTTGCCGACGCTCCAGTGGGTTCGATAGAGTGGAGGGCTTACACTTCGTCCGATGGGCTTCCCGACGATAACGTCGTCTCGCTTGCGTTTCACGCCGATTACATCTGGACTGGAACGGAGGCGGGCGTTGCCAGATTCGATAAATACATTGAGGAATGGGAGTCGATTCAGGTACCGGAGCTTTCCGACGGCGTGAGCGATATCGCCGTCTGGGGCGATGCAGTCTGGGTTATCTCACCATCGGGGATTTTCAGCGTGGACGTTGAAACCGGCGAAGCTCAGCGACATCCGACAGAGGGGAATTTCCTCCAATTGGTTCTGGTCGGCGGGGACATCTGGTTTCTTGGCGAAGAGTCAGCCCAGAGATATGTTCCGGCTGAAAACACCCGGCGTGGATACGGCGCTGAACAGGGGTTCCCACAAAATCTGAAAGACGTCAAAGTTGAAGGGAAAACGATATGGATTGCAAGCTCTGAGGGAATCCGCAGCTATGACCCAAAGCTCGACAGGTGGACGGAATTTCTACCTTTGCGTTCCTCGCCCGTTGGCTCTGAGGTCAAAGGAGTCGCCCCGGATGGCGGATATCTATGGGCGCTAACGGCAAGAGGCGTGGGAAGATATGACAGGACGACGGGAGCTTGGAGACGCTTTGGTGAGATTGATGGGCTGACGGTAAGAGAAGGATTGAGCATTACGGCTGATGGAAATTACGTCCTCGTCGTCGGGGCTGAGAGCGTCGGTATCTACTACAAATCCCGTGATAGTTGGCGGACATACAGCTATGATTCCATTGAGATGCCGACTGGAAAGACAGGAAGGAGGTTTATCTCCATTGAGCCGTCTGGGTTGACGCTAACGCCATCGGAGTCTGCAAGGTTCTCCATTTCAGGGATAAGTTTCTTTGGATTTAAGATGAAACCTGAAATCGTTTCCTTCGATTTCTGGAACAGCTTGAGTATGCACGGCGAACTTCCATCTCAGCGTTCAATCTCGGGAACCTACGACGATGTGAGGGAGAGAAGGTTCAGAACGGAGTACCGAGGCGCCCAAAAGGATATCGTCAAGGGTGTAACGGTCGGCGAGGTTCAATTTCGACCTTTCAATTCCTCTCTTCTTGATAGGGAGGAGATATTCGGAGCAGGAGCTAAGCTCTCAAAAGACTCAACTCGATCAGAACTCTGGCTTGCCCAAAGGCGCGGCATCCCACACGTTGATTTCCTCAGAGGACCAATGGGTGAGCGAGAGATATTCTCTTTGAGACTTTCGCATAAGGATATAATCCCCTATTCCGAAAGGCTTTTTGTTGACGGGAGCCTGATGCAGAGAAATGTCCATTATTTTATCGACTATACGTTGGGTTGGATAATTTTAGGCGTCCCCGATTTGGTGGACCCTGACAGCCGTATCCGTGTAGAATACCAATATAGGGAATCTTCAGCCGGAGGAAGATTTTCAAGCATCCAGCTTGAGACGAAGCAGATGGATGGAAAAGCGAACTTCGGTGCGATTTTCACGGATTTCCCAGCCGAAGCCAACCGATACCTTGCCACAAGCGGATTTGCGCAGTGGGAAAATGGATGGCTCTCCGTTCAACCCGAAATTGCATACGCAAACCCGGATTCTCACCTCGCCGGAGCTTTCATGATGGAATTAAAGTCGGAGAAAACCGATGTGAAGGCAGGTTATCGACGGTTCAGCCCCGATTTCCCCTCCACCATACATCGGCTCACCGAGTTTGGAAAACTGACTGATGAAATAAATTTCGAGACATCCGCTCGTCTCTGGAATAGTTCCTCGTTCAGGTTTCATCTCAATTCAGGCAGTTCCCAAACCGGCAATGGTAACTTTGCTATGACGAACTTTAAGCTCAATCCTCAAGGGTTTCCGTCCTTCATGTTCTCAGGGAGGTACGATGACCTGAACACGCTTGATGAGAGCGACAAAAGGATAGGAGCTAAGATAGGCGTGGGATATGACTTGCCGGAGAGATTTCTAAGGAAATTGTGGCTTTCAGAATTGGGATTTAGCTCTCGTTTCGGAAGCACCCGCCTGGATTTGGGTGGGAAAGAATTTAATCTTAATGGAGAGATACCCTACAGCATCCGCCGTAGGGTCAGATACGACGTTTACTGGAAGTTCCATGCGGGGATAACAGCCGGCGCTTCGGCTAATGTTTATCAGCGCCTCTCACATCTTCCCAACTACACAGTCCGTCGCACGGTTTTGGGGATGCAGATGCTAGCCGTACCCGGAATCAATTCCTCACTCTATCTCGACCTCTTCAAGGTGGAAGATAAATCCAGTCCACCCCAAAAGGAGAACCTTCTTTCGGCGAATCTGTCTGTTTTTCCTGGAAACTGGAATTCCACCCTGGAGTGGTTCGACATCCTCAGCGGATACACCGTGATAGAGCGGAGCGAATCTGACCGCGTTCGTTCGACTCTTCTCCGGCCAGCGGTCAGGCTGTCTCAGAGGGTGCGGCTCCTTGCAAACTATATATGGAATGAATCAGAGGGAACTCGATTTGATTCGGAACTGCTTTACACGCCGTATTTCGGAAGGATAGGGATTAACCTCTCCACAAGACCGCAAAAAGGCAAAGAAGGCTTGGAGAAAAAGCTTATGCCCTGGTGCGAGTTCAGGCTTTTGGGGATGGCGAACGGGTTAAGGCTGTCCCTCGCCCAGACGCCTGAAGGTAACTTTACACTTTCGCCGGAACATCTCATCAGACATTACACGCGGATGAAACGGTTGCAAAGCGTTTATCTTGCGAACTCGCTCTCCCTCACCAAAGGGGAGGCTAATCGGATTTCGGAGTCGTTGCTAGTCGAGCTTTCCACAAACTTTAGCTTAACGTTTCGCTTTTCAGGGACAGTTGTCTACGATTTGGATAGCGGTGAAGCTAATATCAATTTCCTTTTCAGAGGATATGCGAAATTGTAACCTTAAGAATATCAATCAAATATTTATATTTCGATAATTTCGATTGTAGAGATAACGTATCTAATTGATGTTATCTGGAAGTAAGGAGATGAACAAATATGTCTAAAAAATTTCATTTTGCAACATGGGCTCACAGTGTTTCAAATTTTGGGGATAATCCACAGGAAGTGAAAGGGCATGTGGAAAGACTGTCCGGCGCGGGTTTTGAACTCATCATTCCCTGTGTGAAGAATCCGCCCGGATATGCGGATTTCAAAACGGATGTAGCGGAAGTCAATCCAACTTATCCAGATTGGGACCCATTGAAAGTTCTGGCAGAATCAGCAACCGAATACAATATGAAAGTTCACCCCTGGTTCTGCATCTTTCCCGAAGGTGAGCATTCGGCGTTGTTAAAAAAATCACCACATTCTGCCGCTGTGCATGAATCCAGCAGGATGCGGTGGGCATGCGCCTGTCGTCCCGAAGTGCAGGAATACGAACTGGCGCTTTACGAAAGCGTAGCGGATGGATATCCAATTCATGGTCTGCACCTTGACTACATGCGCACAGGCGGTGTATGTCGTTGCGATTATTGTAAAGAACAGATGGCTGCTAGAGGAGTTGACGTGAACGAAGTCAGTACAAAAGACCCAGGCTTCGCACAGTGGGTCGATTGGCGGTGCGAACGAATAACCTCGTTTGTCGAACGAATGCGTGAACTGACCCGGAATAAGAACATAGAACTCTCAGCCGCTGTCTTTGCTGACCTTCCGTCCTGCCGCAACAGCAATGGACAGGACTGGGCGGAATGGGCGGAAAAAGGGCTTGTGGATTTCATGTTCCCCATGAACTACGATAATTCCACGAGAAACGTAAAACTGAGAACCCGACAACACGTGGCGTTAATCTCAAATCGCTGTCCAGTTTGGGAAGGGCTTGGCAAAGCCAGTTCGAATTCTCAACTCACGACCGAAGTTATGGTCGAACAGATTCGCGCTGCTAAAGAGGAAGGCGCACAAGGAGTTGTGCTGTTCCACTATCCTGCTCTCAGTGATGAAGACCTTTCGTCGATAAAGGAACTTGACATTTGATATATTATAGGTCATTGCTGAGTCGATAATGGAGGTATCAACCATGATGCTGCTTGATTCTGATTTGAACTGGCATACGTGGTTTGAACGATGGCAGACGCAGCAGGATTGCTATGTACCACAACGCCTCTACCGTTTCGACCTTATGCTTCAATGGCCCAATTTGCCGCGTGAGGCTGAGGTACACATTCTTAACCTCGGTTGTGGTCCCGGTTCGTTAGCCTTTCGCGCGCTCGAGCGCTATCCAAACGCCCACGTTGTCGCCGTTGATTTTGATCAAATCCTACTCGCAATGGGACGACACGTAGCCCAGGATAGGACTGACCGCATTCAGTTCCTGCGAATCGACATACGCGATGCTACCTGGTGGGCCGCTTACGATGGAACATTCGACTTGGTCGTGTCAGCCACTGCCCTGCACTGGCTCGGCGCGGAAAATTTGGCCAGAACCTACCGCCGCGTATACCAGGCTTTGAAGCCGGGTGGCTGGCTCATGAACTCTGACCATATAGCAAGTAATAATCCAGAGACACAAACCCGCTACCGCGAGATGCTGCGAGCGAAACAGCGGACAGCGTTTCGCGAG
>DTYX01000868.1 GCA_012961655.1 Candidatus Poribacteria bacterium | reverse complement strand
CTTTATCAAAACAAATTTAACAATGCAGTAGTATTGTTCGTATTGTTTGCTATTACAGGCGCATTTCTGCTGCGTTCCAGTAAAAACACTTTCACGAATTCACTTTCGACAGGTTTAACGCCTTTGACAACATCATACACTGAAATTTCCGGAGTTGACCTTTCGGGATTAACGGAAGTGCAAAAGGCAGAGGTGTTGCAGCAATCCAACAGGAAGAGTTGCACTTGCGGCTGTGGTTTGACCGTTACGGTGTGCCGACAGCAACATGCCACTTGTCCAACGAGTCTGTCGATAGCTCAGGCGATGGTAAAGAAGTTTGGGAATACCGGCTATTCAAAGACGCCTTGAAGCACAACATTCCGAAAAGAGAAAAATAACACTCAGAATGGCAAGTATTATTAGAGGCAAAATTTCATTTCCTTCACTTTGCTCGAGGGCAAGCGGTGAGCGAAGCGAACAGATTGGAAGTAAATTGGACATCTGGACTTAAGCAGACGCTTGAGAATGTTTCCGCTAATCAAATCGTTGTCATTCAAGAGCCGCCGCATGGGAAAGGAAGGATGGAAGGAGTTCTTTCGAAAAGTCTAAAATAGCTTATAAAGTGGAAGATTGTAGGAACACGGGGTCAAAGATCCCGAGTATCGGGGGAAAGGAAGGAAAGGAGAGTGCCAAATTTGGGCTCATATCCCCGAGAGAATCGAGAGATTTCGGAGGTGAAAGAAGATGGCTAAAGTAAAAACCGCCCTGAAGGTTGAGGGAATGACCTGTGAGCATTGTGTAGCAACTGTCACAAAAGCCCTTCAGGGACTGGATGGAGTTAAGAGAGCCAAAGTGAATTTGAAAAAAGGCAAAGCTTTAGTAACGTATGATTCGGAAAAAATTGGCGCCAATGCCCTTACAAAAGCCGTCATAGACGTCGGCTATGAAGCGTCGGTAGCATGATAAGCGCGGGGAAAGGAAGGAAGGAAAGGAACTGCTGTTGACATCCGTTTCATCCATTCCCCGCCTTCCATGCCAAAATCACCAATTCGCCAAGGATGTAAGAAAACCTTCGATTTAAAACCGGAAGAATATTGGCTTGAAAAAAGGTAAATGCAATTATGATTGATATGACTTTGTATTCCAAAAGACGGTGTCATCTCTGTGAAGATGCTAAAGAACTGATAAAAAAAATTCAGAAAGAATATCCCATCTTTCTTAAAGAGATTGATATCACTGATAATCCGAAATTGCTACGGCGTTACAGGTTCATCATCCCTGTAATCTTCATCAACGGTAAGCTTGAATTTCGAGCAAGAGTAAGTGAGCGACAATTGAGAAGAAAGCTCAAGAGGGCTAAGGGGAATAAAATCAAATTTTAGGAGCAATAGTAGCATAAGGAGAGTAACTTTCTATGAAACACACTTTAGTCGCAGCAATATTCGCGGTGGTTTTATTGACTGCTGTTATTGGGCTAACGATTTCCATCGTAAAATCTAATAATGTTCAAACCGCTGCTTTTCCACTGCCTCAGAAGTTAGCTGATATGAAGTTGACCCAATCCATACAGGGCGCTGATGCCATTAGTCAAATATCTAAACTGCATCGCCTGAATATGGAACTTGTTGATGGCATTGTCGCACAGTACAAAAATAGTAGAGCAAAAGCTACACTTTGGATAGGGATGGCGGATACTCCAAAGCAAGCGGAACGACTCATTAATAGGATGACCGAGAGTATTCAACAAGGAAACAACAAGACTTTTGGACATTTTCAACAACTAAATGTCAAAGACATCACTGTCTATTCTGTGTTGGGAATGGGACAAATTCATTACTACTATCGGCGCGGGAAAAGAACTGTTTGGATTGCCCTTAACCCCCAAAGCGGCTATAAAAGTGACCTGCCGCGCGGAAGGACGCAAAACTCACGGCGGATTGATAAAAGCGAATGAAACCTCCCGTATGGAACGACCGAGCAGCGAAGGGATGGAAGGGGGGAAATCCTTCCTTCCTTTCCCATTGGAAATATATAGCTAACATCCCAAAAATTGGGAAATAATACTCAGAATGGCAATTAGAAGCAAAATTCCATTCATTTGCCCTAAGAACCTTCACTACGTTGGAGGACAGGCTCCGTTGTGGGTTGTTTCTTGCATCTCGGCAGTGTCCATGTTTCTGATAATGGTATATGCGGAAGGCGCGACTGATTCTTCTGAAAATAGACAATTTGAGGATGTCGCTTCCGTGGCGGGCGTTGAAGATTCAAAGAGAGGACGCGGCGTTGCTTTTGGCGATTACGATAATGACGGCGATTTGGACCTCTACGTCGCTAACGAAGAAGCTGACGCCCTTTATCGCAACAACGGAGATGGTACATTTACCGACGTGACAAAAGAGGCGAAGGAACTTTTACCGAGATTTCAAAGAAAGTTGGCCTTAGACATCTTGGGAATGGGCACGGCGTTATCTTCGGCGACTACGACAACGATGGCGATTTGGACATCTATCTCGCTAACGGAGGGCGCGACCTTGGACAACCGAACGCGTTATACAGAAACAGAGGCAATCGTAACTATTGGCTGAAAGTGAAACTGATGGGCAAGGTGAGCAATCGTTGGGGGATTGGCGCAAAAGTGAAAGTATTCATAGACCAGTCTTTACAAATAGCGGAGGTGGGCAGCGGCTCAGGATTCGGAGCGCAGAATAGTTTGATTGTACATTTTGGACTGGGAAGCTTTAAAAAAGTGGACAGATTAGAGGTAAATTGGACGTCAGGAATTCAGCAGACGCTTGAGAATGTTCCCGCTAATCAAATTGTTGTCGTTCAAGAGTCTCACAGGAGGAAATATCCATGGGATTTTTGAGGAAAATTTTTGTCGGTTCTCTCTCTTTTTACTATGTCCTCATAGGGCTTGAAATAGTGATAATGATATCGCCTTTTGCCGCCTACTTCTATTCTGTGTACGCGCCCGTCCTTAATTTTCTATCTTCCCATTCGTCTACTAAATGGTTGGCGGATTTCTTTCTGCCTCACATGACTTTTACTGATGACCTATTTTTGAGGATTTTGGGGATATTAAGTCCTTTTCTGTTTTACCTTGGAACCGCTATCTTCCTCATAGGCTTCGCACAGATATACGGCGCCAAGCTTCTGAGAAGAGGCGTTGTTAAAAGCGCTTTATACTTTAAGATAAGACACCCGCAGTATTTGGGATTAGGCTTGGCGGGAGTGGGTTTGCTCCTCTATTGGCCGAGATTTATGATTCTCGTAACCTTCGTAACGATGTTGGGGCTTTACTATTACCTCACAGCGCCAGGCGTCGGTGAGCGAAGCGAACAGTCGTCGGTGAGGAACGAACAGGTTCGAAAAGCAAAGGAGCAGGTGAGCAGGTGTG
>DTYX01000867.1 GCA_012961655.1 Candidatus Poribacteria bacterium | reverse complement strand
GATTTTACTTCGTGAACCGCTTCCCTTCGGTCACCGACGCCTGGTGCATTCGCTGGGCTTACGGAATCTCGACCTACATATTATACAAGTCATGAAAAATTCTTCCTACAGATTCGTGAGGATTTCCAAAAGTTCTTCAGGTGTGGCTCGGTCCTGAAAGCTTTTCCCAATTTGCGCGTAGCGGATTATCCCCGATTTATCGACGATAAAGACCGCTGGTCGATTGACCCATTCAGCATGGACATTGAGTTGCTTTGCTACACCATAAGCGGCGCAAACCTGAGATGTTGGGTCAGCGAGAAAGGGAAAGGGGATAGTGGTCTCTTCTGACCATCGGTCTTTGAATCCTTTTACTCGCCAGAGTTCATGCGGGTCAATAATTAAAATCTCCGCATCATAATTTCGGAACTGTGAATATTTTTCTCGCAACTGCGAGACTTGTCGGTTACAATAGCCTCACCAATCAGCGAGCAGAAAGACTAAGACGACATTCTTTTTATCTTTATAATCCTTTAACCTCACCCGATTGCCGTCTGAATCGAGAAGACTGAAGTCAGGGGCTGCTTTATTAAGATGTGCTGTGTCCCAAGCTGATTCATCTAAGTTGCTCAGAAACTGTTCTTTCAGCGGCTCTGTCTCTTGATTTATCTTTATCTCGCCTTTTAAGCGTTTCAAGGCGAGCTTTGCATAGTTGGCGACATGGGAACTTCTGTCTCCTAGGGCTTTTTCGAGCGCATCTTGCGCTGACGCGTCTCCCAACCTTCCCAACGCTTCCGCCGCGTAGAGACGGACACTTTCATCGTCATCCTGCAGCCGGGCAATTAAAGATGACACTGCTGATTTGTCCCCCATAATTCCCAACACCAGAGATACCAAGGCGCGGACGTGTGGATTCTCGGATGAAAGTGCTTC
Source organism: Candidatus Poribacteria bacterium (assembly GCA_012961655.1). Classification (GTDB taxonomy): domain Bacteria; phylum Poribacteria; class WGA-4E; order DTYX01; family DTYX01; genus DTYX01. The sequence continues at coordinate 3,183 of DTYX01000867.1, read as the reverse complement.
CAGTAACATTGGAACAGCAGGTTCGCCGAAAGCAATGAGCCGTTTTTCGCTATTCAATCTCACTTTCCATGCCTTATCTGAAAGATTTTCGTAAGACATACTTCGTCTGGAATTCCAGTCGATGCGGGTAAAATCCTCCAAGATCGGCGCAATTTCCTGACGCATTTGGGTAAATTCTGCCAATATTTGCTCAATTTTCAAATCTTTCAATATTTGTGTAATTTCCTGCGGCAGAGCTTCCTCAGCCGAGCCAATGATAATTGTAGTATCCCGCCCGGTAGTATCAAGAGATTTTTCCCGGCTATCCATGGCTTCAGGGACAACGGTCAAATTGACCTTCGTCCCCGGTTTTGCTGCTGCTCCGACATCAAAAGTGACATTGGCGATAACCCCATCTGGGATGACGGCGTTAAAGCTAGCCGGCGTTTGAGACGCGGGTTTAAAATCGAGCTTTAAAACTCCTTCAGCAGGAGCGTTAGTTGACAACATCCTATTCGTAGGCGTCCCCGGTTTAATTCTCGGATTGATACTCGCGTTAGGGTTGGTCAGCAGATTCGGTTCAAAACCAATCTCAAGGGAAATAATGGAAACGGGCTTTCTATTGGCATTGAGCGTAACATTGATTGAGACTATATCATCCGGCGAGTTTGACACTCTGTTGAGATGAATTTCCACAGGTTTATCAATGCTCCCAACTTCAATCGGATATCCTGCCCTTTTCCAGCCATGAAATCCACCCTCGAGAGCAAAGACATTTTTAAACCCCTTTTCCAGCAATATCTGCGCCGCACGGGCGCTTGTCGCTTCGCGCGGTCAGCTTCAGTAGAAGACAATTGTTTTGCCCTTCGGAAGTTCCTTATACCGCGCTTCCATTTCCGCCAATGGTATAGAGATAGCGCCTTTGATGCGCTCCCGTTCGAAGGAGAAATCACCGCGGACATCAACTATGACAACACCAGCATTTTGGTCTAATTTCTCCTTTAATGCCTTCAAAGTAATTATTGGTGGCGCTTCAAAGAAAGAAGTCTGTGTGGATGCAAACGCATAAGCCCACAATATTTGAAGAGATATGAAAAGAAAAAGCAGTAACATTAGAATCTTTTGTTTAAAATGTCTTATTTTCACCTTTATCTCCCTTCGTATTGTATGTTGATGTCTCCATCGACACATATTCATCTTATAACGCTAACCATCCCAAAATGGATACATCTATAGTTCACTTCGATAGTGGAAAAATTCGTCGAGTTGAAACAAAAGTGGCGGCACGGAGGCACGCCGCTACAACGAATTTTTTCTCGTGGGGAATTTCTACGTAAAGTCCCTTACTTTCCGCTCTTTGCCTTTCTGTCCTTATACTTTATATTCGATGTCAGCGGCTTGTAGAATCACTTTTATCTTATAGACGCCGCTTTTTGCCAGGTTGAAACCGGCGGCATGATATTTCATCATGTCTACGAACTTCATCTGCGGTTTTTGAACTTTGCCATCGGGAGAAGTTATTACTAGTTGTATTTTGTCAACCGATGGTGTAGCGATAGATGCTCCGGTCTTTTTATCTGTCAGATATGCGCTGATATAATGCGTTGCTTTGCCCATATCTTCCATCTTCATCATACCGCCCATACCCATAGCGTTCATTATATCCTTATATTCCTTCATGGTCAGGATATTGAGGTTGACATCGACATCGCCGATGGAGATAACCCGCAAGTATTTTGTCGGATTCGTTTTAAACATCTCCATCTGCTCTTTTGAGCAAAAATAGAGCGTTCTACCGTGATGTTCCATTTCTACCATGGCGGATTTTTTCATCTCCATGCCCTCTATGGCGCATCTGGCTTTATCTGAAGCTCGTTTTTCACTCTTCATTTCCATGCCGTGTTGTGCATAGACCACCAAAGCAAATACTGAGATGATAAAGATTGTTGAGAGCAGAATGGTCGTTGTGTTCCTGGTTTTCATGATAATGTTTCCTCCTTTTGTAGAATAAAGGTTCTTATGAAAAAGCGATTTTGGGATAGTTTGCTCTTTCATAAGAACGAAAGTATAATTTCCTCAAGGAGACAGTAACATCGGCGTAGATATATCACGCCAAAGCTCCTTCTCCATTCTCACCCGTGCGAATTTTAACGGCGTTTTCAACACGAGTGATAAAGATAATCCCATCACCTGGTCTACCGGTGTGGCTGTTTTCTTTTATTACCTTGACAAATTTGGGTGCGTCGGCGTCGGAGCATACGAGTTCTAATTTTACCACCTCGGCGTATTCTGACACCAGTTCAAAAGACAATTTGAAATCTTTCGGGTCGATTTCTCCGCCCAACGCTTGAACGTGGATGATGTTCATGTTTGCGGCTCCCGCCTTTTTGAGAGCGCGAACGACTTCGTCAATTCTCGAAATTCGAATGTAGGCTTTGAGTTCTTTCATAATCTATCACCTTACGATTCAATCTCTGCCTCTTGCTTTCGTTTCTCTCGCCAGATTACAATCCTTTTCCATATCATATAGATTGCCGGAATAACAATCAGTGTGAGGACAGTTGAAGATACCATACCGCCAACCATAGGAGCTGCAATCCGTCGCATTACGCGTGAACCTGTTCCGGCTCCCCAGAACAGCGGCAATAGCCCGCCCATGATAGCGACAACGGTCATCATCTTCGGACGGACTCGCAGCACAGCGCCTTCCATAATAGCATCGTACAATTTCGTCTTTGTCATCGGGCCTTCCTCTTGCCGTTTTTTGTAGGCTAAATCCAAGAAGACCAACATTATCACGCCTGTTTCGGCTGCCACGCCTGCAAGAGCGATGAAGCCAACGCCCACCGCTATACTCATGTCAAAGTTCATCAGATACATCAGCCAGATTCCACCCACAATGGCGAAGGGCAACGACAACATTACTATAAGTGATTCAATGACGCTTTTGAAATTGAAGTAGAGCAGCAGGAAGATAACCCCGACAGTGATAGGAACGATTAGGCGCAATCGAGCTTGAGCGCGTTGCATGTATTCGTACTGTCCGCTCCAAAAGACATTGTAACCGCCGGGGAGTTCTATTTCGCCTCTGGCGATGGCTTCGTCAACTGCCGCTTTAGCATGTTTGACATACGTGCCTACGTCAATGTCGCGCTCCTTATCCACCAATATGATAGCTTGCAACATGGCGTTTTCGCTCTTTAT
>DTYX01000866.1 GCA_012961655.1 Candidatus Poribacteria bacterium | reverse complement strand
CGATTCACGAATGGAGAAAAAATAATGCTAAAAGTTTCGATTGATTGTATCTTACGATATTCTATACGAATTGATGCGAGTTTTGCGAGAATATTTCGGCTGGTCTGATGAAAGAACATACCGTTGGTACCAACGAATAGGTGATTGTGCTTCAGTCATCCGTCCTTTAGTCAAGGTTGAAGGATGCAGAGATTTGGATGATAATAAATTTTTGGAATGTTGTTTATCAGGAAATGCTGACTACCTTGTTTATCGGGATAATGATTTGCTATGTATTGGTGAGTTCCAGAGAGTAAAAATTGTTAATGTTGATGATTTCTGGTAAATCTTAGCAAGCAAGGGATTAATTTGAAGGAGTGATTTCGATGTATGAAATGAAAGATTTCCCGCCAAGTATACAGGCACTATTGAAAAAGAGGGGTTGGACTTGGCCTCCTGATGAAAAACTTAAAAAGAAGATAGAGGAAGCAGGCAAACGTCTCAGTGGTAGCATTCATGTGGAAGACCCGGAAATAGTGCGGAAAATACTATGGGAAATGCGAGGAATAAAATATGATAGCGATAAAAAGAAGCTTTCTTGACGAATTAGAACCGATTATTTATTGGGACTCCTCATTTGCCATTGCAGTGTTTCTTGATACAGAGTTATACCATGACGAATGTGAAAAGTTTCGACAACGGCTCAATGCGGAAGGGGTATTATCTGTCGTTGGCGATTTCGTCTACGATGAGGCCGCTTTTTTCCTCATCAGGAAATTTCTTGAAGCAGAGGGCAAGAGAACGAAACAACACTGGCGGGATGTGAAAAGAACACAACCAAATTTCATCAATACGATTATGTCCACTGTCAAGAGAGTGAAAGATGAATTAAACGATACAGCGTTGTGGATTCCATCAAGCGAAAACGTAAAAGAAAAAGTGTTTCAGTTGATGCAGAGCTACAGCATTTTACCAACTGACGCTTTTCACCTCGCTGTTGCCCTTTCTCACGGCGTCACAGCTTTTGCAACTCTGGACGCAGATTTTCTGAAGGTTGATGGCATTACGGTTTACACCTGCTTGCCATAGCTCACGGTTTTCAATAATAGTAAGCAGGAAAATCCATATTCACGTTTTACGTTTCACGCATCGCGCAATACGAAATTGCAAGCTGAAATTTGGTACAACCCAGAATTTTTGGGATAGGCGCATAAACCATGATTCTCCGAGCCAAATACGTTTTACCCGATAACGATAAATTAATCGAAAATGGCGCTGTGGTTGTCGCTGAAGATAAGATTATTAACATCGATAGTTACCCTTCGATAAATCACGGCAAATCCGAAAAAGTCTATGATTTTGGCGAAGCTATTATTTTGCCCGGCTTTGTGAATGCTCATACTCATCTGGAATTAACTAATATTCATGGTCAGGTCAAGCGGACGAAGAATTTGGCGGACTGGTTGATGCAATTGATGGAAATTCGTGATTGGAACGAGGAAATAGTCGAAAGAGCAACATCGGAAGGTATTGCCATGAGCCTCGCCGGCGGGGCATCGACTATCGCGGATATTACAAACAGCGGATGGTCGGTCAAAACATTGAAAAAAAATTCCATCAGAAAGTTGGTATTTTATGAAGCGACTGGTTTTGAACAGAAGCGTCTGCTTAGAGCTATCGCTAATTTATCCGCAAATCTCGGCACAGTTCAGCCGGATGCATTGCTTACGTTTGGGATTTCGCCTCATGCGCCCTATTCCGTCTCAGCGGATTTATATCGTAAATGCCGTGGAATTGCCCTCGAAAAAGGACTTCTTATGTGTACTCATTTAGCGGAATCGGAAAGCGAACTTGAATTTCTGATGTCGGGCACGGGGGCGTTTCGGAATTTACTCAAGAGATTTGGGATTGCCGTGGATAATTGGCGTCCGCCGCGCCAAACGCCCGTCGAATACATGAGTTCTCTCGGAGTTTTAGACTGTAGCCCGCTTTTAGCGCATTGTAATTATCTCAACGAATCCGACATAAAATTGCTGCGAGCGTCAAACGCTAACGTGGTTTTCTGCCCGCGCAGCCACAACTATTTTTATCATAGCAATCATCCTTTTGAGAAATTAATGCAAGTTGGCGTGAACGTCGCGTTAGGCACGGATAGTCTTGCTAGTAATGATTCCCTGAGCATGTTGGATGAGGTGAAATTTTGGGGGCGCACACAAAACTGTACACCGCCTGAGACGCTGTTTTCCATGGCAACGCTAAATGGCGCCAAGGCACTTAGGTTATATGGGCAAATCGGCGCATTGCTGCGTGGGTGGCAGGCGGATATTATCGCAGTCCGAATTCCACCGATTTCCGAAGCTGCAAATCGTGGCACGACATTGAAAAGAGAGGTAATCGAAAAAATTCTGCACGATGAATCTCAAAATGTATTTACTATGGTAGCGGGGAAAATTTGTTATAATCTCGAGGAAGGAGTTGTTCAACATGTTTTTCATGATGAAAAAGAGGAAGAGTAAAAACAGAAGACCGCTTCTCATCGTCTGCGCTTCCGTTGGTTTAATTGCCGCAGGCGCGTCTATCTTTATTTACACGATGAAACGACGCGCTGAATAAAATTCATAATGAAACCCCGTAGGTCGAATTTCCAAATTCGACGATTAACGTCGAGATATGGCTTCGCGCGGTTACTTCGTG
>DTYX01000865.1 GCA_012961655.1 Candidatus Poribacteria bacterium | reverse complement strand
TGGTATGCAAAGTAGAGAGCATAAGGTGACCTGTCAATGCTGAACGTAATGCGATGTCTGCTGTTTCACTATCACGAATCTCCCCCACCATGATTATGTCTGGGTCTTGTCTTAGTATAGAACGTAATCCTGCTGCAAATTGACATCAAAGAGTATTTCCATATTATCGATAGCTATCGTTTTCTCGTCATTGTTGCTTACCATGTCTTCCAAAAGTTTAGGGAGCTGTATGGTTCGCTGTTTGGCTGTCATTTCGAGCATCAACTTTGATAATTCGAGATTGAGATTGATGGGGGTGATGCACAGTTGACGGCAAACTTCCTGCAAGACAGTTGTTTTTCCTGAACCTGTCTCTCCTACAAGTAGCACAAGCCGGTGATACAAACATTCCGTCGCGTTCAGCGTTTGAAGTACATCTTGAGCCTGGCTATTCATTTGTATGTTTAAATAGTTTGTTCATTCTTCGTTTCTTCTTACATGCTGTTTCTTGCTATACCTGTTTTTTCGTTTATTCCATGAAAGTCCGGTGGGTTCCGCCACATCTGATGCAAATAAATAGATATATTTTTGTATAGCATTGTCAATATACTTGCCTATATCGTTTTTCGTAGCGCATTTAAAAGTCTTTCCCCTGTAGCATTACTCCCCAACACTAGTAGAGCCCGGATTGCAGCAGTCTCGCTGATGTGTCGATGGCTTTCTCTATTCATGGTTGCGGTTATCTTTTTCAACCTGGAAATATCGTCATCATACAGCCGGTAAGCTTTCAATTTCGCCTTTTTATTTGGCGTTACCAGGTCAAGATGTTCCCTGGTATCGTCATTCGTTTCGACCGCTTTAGCCAGCTTGGATTTTCCTGTAATTTTTTTAGCTGTCATATCTGATAATTTCCCTGGTAAGTTTCTTGAAATCTTCCGTGCCGTATGATCTGGGATCAAAAACCATCACAGGTTCGTTGTTCATCTGAGCCTGGTTGATGGCCTCGTTTCTGCGGATTACTGTCTTTAGCAGATTTTTTTTGAATGGTGCCAGTTGTTCTTCGACAAACTCATTGGAAAGCTTGTTACGAGAATCACGATTATTTCTCAAAATCATATATTTGAAATCGCTGGATTCCTTGACCTCCTCAATGGACTGAAAGAGGTCGGCAATGCCATCCAGGGAATAACGTCCGTAGATCGTCGGGATGATGATCATGTCCGAGGCGTATATTGCGTTTACCGTGAGTACGTTGACCGATGGTGGACAATCTATAATGATGAAGTCAAAATCAGTTTCGATTTTTTTCAAATGATTATGGAGCAGCTTTTCCCGATGAATTTTAGTGGTGATCTGTTCGGCTGTTATGGCCAGATGGATATTGGATGGAATAATGAAAAGATTTTCCACCGGTTTTTCATTGTCCCCGATTTTGGCTTCTCGAATTGTATCACCTATTTTGAATGACTTCTTTGAAAGCAGTTCGTTGACCGTGTTGTTTTTGGGAACGTCCGGGCAGAAGATAACAGTGCTATGAGCCTGGGGGTCTATATCAATGAGCAGGGTTCTTTTTCCGGAGAGTGCGAGGCTGTATGCCATGTTGGTTGCAACCGTTGATTTGCCGACACCACCTTTCTGATTAAGTATGATTAGTTTCATTATTTTTTCTATTAAATCTACAAATTTTGTATAGCATTATTGTAATATTTATATATGCTAACAAATAAATACATGCAAGCAAAATTTATTTATAACTCTGTATAGCATAAGAAATATACACAATGTTTAGGACAACAAAAAAAAGCCGTCCCCCGAAGAAGACAGCTACGGTTTAGAATTGGTGGGATTTATTAAGACGGGGAACAAGCTGCTTCCCTGCTCCGTAAAGGTTTTACTTGAGGGCGCTTGGCTTTCCCAGCCTGCCAGAGGTCACAGGCATCCTGCATG
>DTYX01000864.1 GCA_012961655.1 Candidatus Poribacteria bacterium | reverse complement strand
TAACAAAGTCAAGATAAGCAAGGCAAATAAAAATTAATCTTTTTGTGTAGGGAGAGTTTTCGGAGGGTTATCATGAATCGAATCGTTGGGATTTGGCTGATAAATCTGTTTATCATAATTTATATCGGCTGTGGCGGACAAGGAAAATTGACTGAGCGTGGCAAATCGCTTATCGAACAAGGAAATTACGCCGAAGCAATTACCGTTCTATCAGAGGCTATTCAACGCAATCGCGCTGATGCGGAGGCTCACTATCAACTGGGGATAGCCTATAGTCGGTTGAGGCAATACAACGAGGCGGCTGAAGAATTTCAGTTTAGTTTATCGCTTGAACCAAACCGTGGTGATGTGAGATATGAATTCGGCAAGGTGGCCTGGTTGGTCGGGCGACGCGCTATAGCGTTGCGAGAATTCCTTCGTGTGCTTGAATCTTCCGCTTCTGATGAACAGGTGCGAGAAATCATGGAAATTACCGGCGAAATTTACCCGGTCGTTCAGTTGACGAAATCAAGCTACGACAACGGTAGCCCAGTCTTTTCTCCGGATGGCTCTAAGATAGCGTTTCGGCGGACGAAAAAGCGGATAAATAGAATCTTGATTATAAATGCTGAACAGGCGGGTTTGTCACCGCAGATAACCATTGGCAGCGATGAAGTAGTTTTAACTCCGGAAGGATTTAGCGATTCCACGCCCTATTTTTCCCCTGATGGCGCGAAGCTAATTTTCTCCTCATATCGAGAAGAGAGTTCAAGAAGTGAGCCGTCTACCCCGAGTATCTTTGTGATGGATGCCGACGGTAGTAATCGGCGGAGACTATTTGATAACCGAGATGATGCTCTCAACCCCACATATTCCCCTGACGGAAAAAAAATCTCTTTTCAGATGCTCAAACCCATCTCAGCAGTTGATACGCGCACGGAGGATGATTGGGAAATCTATACGATAGATGTTACGGGCAAAAATCTGAAACGTCTAACGGAAAACCAGTTCACAGACGCGAGCCCGAAATTCTCCCCCGATGGAAAAAAATTAGTTTTCATTTCTAACAGAGATGGAAATTATGAAATCTATACGATGAACGCTGATGGTAGCGAACAGACTCGTCTGACGGATAACAGCGCCACCGACTTTATGCCCAGTTTTTCGCCCGATGGCACAAAAATTATCTTTGTTTCAGACCGAGATGGCAACGAAGAGCTCTATCTGATGAATATCGACGGAACTCAGCAACAACGGTTGACTAATTCTGACGGCAAAGATGTAACGCCCGCCTTCGCCCCCGATGGTCAAAGAATAGTGTTTGCGTCCATTAGGGACGCATCTTATATGCAGATATGTATAATGGACTTGTCCCGCACTTTGACAAAGGCGGAATTGTTAGCGCGGATTCAAAAACAGATTAAACGGACTTGGTGAAATTGGCTTGTGATTATACCAGCGCAAGTTGGGAGACATGCGCTACGGAGCGCTGTCTGAAAATCTGCGGCTCTATAGCTCATCGATAAATATCCTAACCTGTTTTGCCCCCTCGGTGCCTTTCAGCGATTCAACCATGCCTCTGATGGTCTTTTGGAATATACCCTGCGTGAATCGCTTGGACATCGGAATCTGCCTGCCGTTGACGAATAATTGAACCACATCCTTGCGTCCGGCGCTTCTGAATCGTTTGAGGATAAAATCCGCCAACCGCTCGATGTCTTGAGTCCCGAAATGTGGCGCGTCCAATTGCGTCTGCGTGTCGCTGACGACGGCTATCAAAGTCTCATCGTCAATACACAACGGTTCTTCTCCCAATTCAGCTCGGTATATTTCGATTTTCGGTTTGTCCTGCCTTTTGTAGCCTTCGGTCAAGACGATATCCATATCCGACAGGAACTGACAAACTAGTCCATCCAATGTCAACTCAGCGTCAACTCTTTTAATACACGCTGCCTTCTGCGGCGATGAAATAACGACAGTATCCACACCCGCTTGAGCGTGCCGCCAGGTATCTTTGCCTTCCTGGTCAAGCTCAAAACCGTGCACGTCATGTTTGATAGTGCCGACTTTAAGCCCGCGGCTCTTTAACTCGGGAACCAGTTTTTCAATTAGCGTCGTTTTTCCGCTGTTCGACTTACCGACGATTGAAATTATTGGAATCATTCAAACGCTCCTTGTCATCTATTTAATTAACCCAGCTATTCTTCATAAACCTAATATGATTGGCGGCTATTTCACCCGGTTTCCCAAACGAACTCCGCATCATCTCAATACTTTTGGGCACACCTGTCAATGGGTCTTCTTTGCCCTCAAATTCAATAGAAACGTATCCTTTGAAATTCACCGCGGAAAGGATTTCCGCTACTTTGGAATAATCGATGTCGAGCGAATACCATTCTCCGCCGCCGAAGTACGTCTTCGCATGCACCAAAACAGTATGCGGCGCTATTTTCCTGAGACTATCGTAAATATCAGATAGAAAGTTTCCGCAATCCATCGTTACCTTTAACCAATCCGAATTAATTGCTTTGACAATTCGATTCACGCCTTCGGGCGAATAGGTCAATCCCCAATGGTTTTCCAGAGCCAAAATTACGCCGCATTCTTCCGCTTTCTTAAGGCATTGTTCGATGGAATCAATCACCCATTCAAACGCGTCATCTTCGGTGTATCCGGGCAAGGCGGGTTCAACGCCGCCATTAGCCATCAGTTCATCGAACGATTTCAGCGTCCCCCACCGTCCTGAATTTAATCGAACCGCGGGCGCGCCGAGTTTATAGGCTATTTCGATGCATTTGAGCGTATGCGCGATGTTTTTTCCGCGGATTTCCGCCTCCGGGAATACAAAATCTTGATGAATGGACAGACAGTAGATGTCCAAACCGTTGATGAAGGCTGTGCGTTTTAATCTTTGAATATACGCATTATCTTCTGATTCCATCTGTACATGCAGAATCTCCACGCCTTCTAAACCCAACTCTGCAGCTTGTTCCATGACGTATTCGATGGGCGTTAGCTCTTCTTTAAAGTGCCAGTATGAGTATGTCGAAGTACCGATGTGTAATGAATTCATGATGAGTGAAACGTAATTTATATCTTCTATCACTTTTCATGTTTCACGTTTTCTCCTCCCTACGCACAGCAATGACGGCAACGATTCGGGCAACCAGCCACAACAGGTTCCAGATGTATTACCTTCCACATTACTTTACACCCCTCAAACGAGTTCGCTCAATTTATCAGTATATGTAGCGGTTGGAAGGGTGCAACCACCCATTCTTCCAGTCCAAATCGTCAATTGTCGTAGCTAATGTAACATTGTCGAGATAATTATCACAACAGTTCATTTTCCGTGATATTTTTCTGCGATATTCAGAAACGGTTTTGAAAAAACTCTGGCGGCTTGAGGATTGATGCGGTATATTGCTCTGGAAAGTTTGACGAGGGTGTAAATGACTTCGCGAACAATAGCAGCGAGAATAGGATTGGAGGTGAGTTTCTTTGCGTGGTATAGCAGGTTATGTCTGCCGACGACATCGGCGGCGCGCATGATTTCCTTGATTATCTCAGGCGGATAGTTGAACCAGTTTTGTTCGATGGCGTCGTAATCGAAAAATATACGTTGAAAGAGCGGCTCGTCCGTCTCAGACCGAATACTATCTTCTGTGCGTTCTTTCAGCCACCAGTCTGTGAAACCGTATTCTTCGCGGTATTCGTTATAAATTTGCGTCGCAGGATAAGGCGTCAAAACGCCGCCTGGCTGGATGTAGGTGACGTAAGGGCTGATTTTTTTGATAAATTCGGTGGTTTGACAGATGTCTTCGGGAGTTTCCCAGGGAAAGCCGTACATGAAATTCACAGAGCATTCTATCCCGGCTTCATCGGTGTATTTAACCGCCTGTTCTGCTTGTTCGACAGTTAAGCCCTTTTTGATGCGTTTTAGAGTGTCGGGATTGCCGCTTTCAATGCCGTAGCTGATGTTTACGCAGCCGGCTTCCTTCATTTTGGCAAGCAGTTCGGGAGAGGTCGCGTTCAGGCGAGTGACGCACGTCCACTGGATGTCAAGCCTATTGTCGATGATAAGCTGACAAATTCCCATGATGCGCTTTTGGTCGATGGTTGCTGCGTCGTCCATGAGATTAAACTTTCGCGTGCCGAACATTTCCATTACCCGCTTAATCTCCGCGACGACATTTTCGGGACTTCTGCTCCGCCATCGTCTGCCGAAGACTTCATTGGAACAATACGTGCATCCATAAGGGCAACCTCGGCTGGTGACCATATTGCCGAACCGCGCGGAATCCGATTCGTCTCTGAAGTAGTGTGCTTTGTTGAATAAATGTTTGGCGGGAAAGTCCAAAATATCGAGATTATCGAGCAGCGGGCGCGGGAGATTATGAACGATATTCCCCAAATCATCCTTGTAGCTTATTCCAAGAATATTTTGGAGTGCCATTTCCCCCTTACTAAAGGGGGTTAGGGGGTTGTCACCGTTGAAATAGTCAACCAATTCAACGATACACTGCTCGCCCTCGCCTCGACATACGATGTCCGCACCGTGTTGAAGCGGTTCTTCGGGCAATATGGTAGCGTGCGGTCCACCGACGATGATTGGTACATCAAGCCGCTTTTTGAGTCCGTAGATTAAGCGATACGTATGCAAAGCGAAGCTAACCGTCAGCGTCAAACCTATCAAATCGGGTTCATAGCGCGCTATCTCGTCAACCATAGATTCGATGTCATATTCGGCATACGGCGCGCTGCCGTCTATTATCATCACTTCACAACCATGTTTCTCCAACGCCGCGCCGATATAGCTTAGTCCAAGCGGAGGGCTGGTGTTTACGATAGGAGAAACAGCGTGGGCGAGTAAAATTTTGGACATAATATTTACCGTCTATTCACTTGCCAAATTTCTTTTTCAATTTTTTGAGCACCTCTGGAGGCGCCATACCTACCAAATCTGTGTCAGTTCCCATCTGCGCAACTTGTTTAACTAAAGTCGATTTCAGATACGAATATTTGTCATCCGCCATCATAAACAGTGTATCCACTTCGGGCTGGAGAGAACGGTTCATCAATGCCATCTGGAGTTCGTATTCAAAATCGGTAAAGGCGCGCAACCCGCGTATTATTACCGAAGCCCCGCGTTCTTTGGCGTAGTG
>DTYX01000863.1 GCA_012961655.1 Candidatus Poribacteria bacterium | reverse complement strand
GATTATTGGTTCTGAAAGATGAAATTAACTACATGATCGAAGCCTTTGTCGAAATTCTGCTCGCGGAAATACCAAAATCGGAGATAGAAGGAATCTATTTTAAGGGTTCAGGGACGTAATCACCTCTTGATTACGTCCCTGAATTGAGCGACATAGATATCCACCTTCTTTTTTCAGACGATTCGTTAATTGAAAAAAATTTAGGTTTAACATCCAAAGCCATGTATATCCAAGCCAAAGTTGAAACGAGATACTTTTCAAAGACACCAAATCCGCTGCACGTTCCAAGACCCCAGCTAGTCATTCTAAATCAGCTTTTACGCGACGAAGATTACATTCCATCGCCCCAAAACGTGGTATCGGTTCTATATGGGCAAAATTATCCAAAACCTGATTACAGCAACCCAGAAAAGATAAGGCTTAGCGATTGTAATAGACTAATTAACGAAGAGGAATTTCTATTAAGATTTCCACTTCATATTATTGATAAACCATCGAAGTACCTGTGGGATTCTTTGAAGGGATTGGTCTGGCGCGTTTCACCAACTGGTCCAAGAGCGCTGCACATACTGGGGCTTCCAACCGAGCGGGCATGGGGTATCAACCGCACCAAAATTTTTTCACTGCTAAAAGAGATGGGTGAAGACCAACTTGCTCAAGATTATGCCGAATTTTATCTGTTTGGCTGGAAATATTTTTTATCGAATTATTCGGACAGCGAGGCTGGTCGTTCAGCAACAATGTCAGGTATTAATGTGTTGAGTAGGGGCATGGAAATTGGAAAATCATGGTTTTCTAAGCATTCATCATCTCAATAAATTATGGCTCACGAAAGATTATGGAGGAAATTATGTCTCAAAAACTTATGGGTATTATTCCGCCGATGACTACACCGTTTGATAGTGACGAAAATATTGATACAACCGCTTTTCGACAGGAAGTACGCTATCTCATTGACGCCGGCGTACATGGAGTTGCGGTCGGCGGCAGCACAGGCGAGGGACATACACTTACTACTGAGGAAATTCGCTGTTTAACTGAAATCGCTCTCGAAGAATCTGCCGGACGGATACCGGTTATCACAGGTATTATCGTCGATTCTACCAGGCAAGCGATTGACCGCGGGCGAGCTGTAGCCGACCTGCCCGTGGCGGCGTTGCAAATCACGCCCGTACACTATCTATTTGCCCCCGACGATGAAGCTATGTATCGTCATTTCGCCGCTATCGCCGATGCCGTTGAACTGCCGATTCTCATCTACAATGTTATACCGTGGAGCTACTGTTCACCGCAGTTGCTGGCGCGCATTATCAATGAAATAGAACTGGTTATTGGCGTCAAGCAGAGCGCGGGCGATATGCACGCCCTGGCTGAACTGCTGTTGTTATTGCAAGGACGCGGTCTGGTGATGGCGGCAGTGGATGACCTTCTGTATCCCTGCTTCACATTGGGTTGTCACGGTTCGATTGCAGCAATCCTGACCGCTGTGCCCAAATTATGTGTATCCCTGTGGGATGCAGTGAAAGATAATCGCTACGATGATGCTCTAAATTTGCACAATCGTCTCTTGCGTATATGGAATGCAATCGCCGGCTCGAATCTGCCCGCATGCGTGAAGTGTGCCATGAACCTGCAAGGCAGACCAGGAGGCGCCACACGCGCCCCTATGCCAGCGGCGTCACCCGCTCAAGAATCGACTATTCGGACGGCGTTGCAGGTGGCAGATGTGCTCCCGGCGATCTAACAGACTGCATGCAGGTTGGGAAACCTGCACCACGAAATCTGCACCACGAAACCTGCACCACAACTCTCCCCATCGCCCTTAATTGG
>DTYX01000862.1 GCA_012961655.1 Candidatus Poribacteria bacterium | reverse complement strand
TTGTTCATACCAGGGAAGGTTCCTCCGGGGTATCTTTGGCCGGAGTATCTGAGGATAAGAGCCGTAAGCATTCCAGAGCAAGTGTTTTTGAGCAAAAGTGCAAGGGCGTGGTTCCTCTGGAGGAGCTATGAGGAGGAAGAGAATTACAAAAGCCTCATAGCGAAGTTTGACTTTTACTTCAAGCAAGGTGAATAGGAAGATAGAACAAGTCTGCAAATTTTACTATCCTTTTTGCGGTTTGTGTATCTATATGATTGAGTCCTCGGAAGAATATTGGGAAACCCGAGGGCTCAGGCTTAAAGCAGCATGGAAACTGCTCAGTTATATTTTATCCTATCGGTAGCTTCCATGCAACTATAAACATGATACAAGGAAAGGGATAAAAAATGGATGATTATGCAATAGAAACCTTTGACATCACCAAAGAATTCAAATACTTCAATCCTTATCCGAATAGCAACAGCAATGATATGTGGTGGGATTACCTTACAAGTTGGATAACGAGTAAGCGGAAGAATATCTTTTCAGTTAACAAACAAAATATAGTCGCAGTGGATGCTGTGAACCTCCGGGTCAATCGCGGGGAATTTTTTGGATTGCTTGGACCAAATGGCGCTGGCAAAACTACACTTATTAAAATGTTGGCTACTATTTTTCTACCCACCAGCGGGACTGCCAAGGTTAATGGCTATGATTTGCTTAAAGAGCAGTCGAAGGTGAAGGCTTCCGTAAATGTGGTGCAAAGTGGCGGCTGGTTGGGATTTGACCACCATGTGTCCATTCGCTGGAACTTAATTTTCTGGGCGAGGATGTATGGTCTTAGGACTGATGAAGCGAAGAGGCGTGTGGATGAAGCGCTATCGTTAGTAGGTTTGGAGGATAAAGCTGAAGAAAGCTCTGGTGTGCTCTCAAGTGGCATGCGGCAGCGACTTGCAATAGCAAAAGGCTTGTTGGTGTATACGCCGATATTCCTGTTAGATGAACCGACAGTGGGGCTTGACCCCAATTCCGCCTATGCTGTGAGGGATTTCATCAAACATGAGCTTAATCGCAAACTCGGACAGACGGTGGTTCTGACTACCCACTACATGTTCGAAGCGGAACAATTCTGTGATAGGGTTGCTATCTTAGACGAGGGACGCATCATCGCCTGCGATACTCCAGAGCAACTTAAAAAGCTGATGAAAGGTCATGTCTTCCTCTTTGAGCTAAACGATGTGAAACCAGATGTTATAGAGAAGTTGAGAGCTTCAAAGATAGCAAGTAGGCTCATCGACCGTTTCGACCATGATGGGACAGGTACGTTAAGGGTACAGGGAAGTAATGGGAGTGGAAATGAACAGGCCATTAAGCAATTTTTGGAAGAGCGAGGATGTAAAGTGACTTTGGTCAAAACTGTCGAGCCTACATTAGAGGATGTCTTCATGCACCTTACGGGAAAGGAGTTATGAAAGATGGAAGAATTGGCAATGCGGAAAAGCGAACTAAGCTTTTACGTAGATTCATCGCCGAATATAAAAACAAGCCCATCTCTGTATTCAAATTTAAAAAAATGGCAGAAGAGATCTATGGAAACGAACTGGGATGGTTTTTCAGTCAATGGCTCGAAAGAGCTGGCTTGCCAGAATACAAACTAACTGTGGATAAAATCGATTCTATGGCTGATGGAAACTACAAGGTGACAGGTCAAATCGAGCAGTTGCGTGAGCTTTACAAAATGCCGCTCGAAATTGTAATCACGACGAAAGACAAGCGGGAATCCGAGCGTTTATGGGTTGAAGAACGAACCACGCCTTTTGAGATTATCGCGCCCGGAAAGCCAATCTCTGTCGAATTAGACCCTTACCATTGGGTCATCAAGTACGACATGACTACAACCAGATGAAAGATGAAGCCTCACAGCTCGCGAAAGAAGGAAAATACAATGAGGCGCTGGAGAAGTACGCCGAATCGGTGAAATTGGCTGAAGATGGGTCGATAATGCTTCCGCCGGGTGAATCTGGAAATAAGTATATTCTCCGAGAGAGAGCATATAACTTTTTCAACGTCACTCATCATCTGATTGCCAACCATCAAGATGATGAGATATCATGTGAATTGGAACAACTTCCCCCGCCAGATTTGTCAGCTATCGGTTTCAGAGAATTTCTTGAACAGCCATCGCCCAAAAGTATAAAGCTCAATCTAATCAACGACGCTCCGTTTGAAAACGCAGTTGCCGCTATCCACAGAGGATATGTCAACGACGAAAGCAGGGAACTTTACATAGACGTTGTGAAATTTCCATCTGAAGATGATGTCGCATCCTTTTTTGACAACAATCGACGTGGATACGTCAGCGGTAACAGAGATTCAAGGAGAAAAATCACCGTTGCTTATACTATCGGTAGCGAAAAGGACAACTGCGCTATGGCATATTGGAAGTATAAAAAATGCCTCATAAACATTTACATCCCTGTTGATTTCTCCACAAAAACTGGCGCAGGCAATTTGCTTTTGGAGACATGGATGCATGAACAGATGCTTCAGAATGCGGAGATTCTATATCAAGCGGTGAAAGCACTCTTTGAATGGATTAATTAGGCTGTCTTTGTTTATCCAATCCTTCTATCAAATCCTCAATGGAAAGCCCTTCTTTCTGGCGCAATTGCTCGAGCATTTCAGCTAATTTCGACACAGTGGAAGGCTTTAGTGTCAGCAAAAATATTCCATCTAAGTCGAGAAGCGTTAAAATATCGCCTTCATTAAGTTTATACTTTGTTCGCAACTCAGAAGGTAAGGATAAAGTGCCTTGCTGTTGAATTTGTATAGTTAACGCTGTCATGTTTTCTACCTCGCTATTCCCTGGCATAGTAGCCATCTCTGCACCTCTTATCGCCTGAACTTTGCATTCTATTATATCTCATGCATTAAGAGAACAAGAAGATTATTGAGCCCTCGAAGGGATATTGGGAAACCCAAGGGCTCAAGCTTAAAGCAGCATGGAAACTGCCCATTTATATTTTATCCTATCGGTAGCTTTCATGCAACTGTAAAATACT
>DTYX01000861.1 GCA_012961655.1 Candidatus Poribacteria bacterium | reverse complement strand
CCCAGAAGCGTACACATCTCGCTGAGCGCTTGTGCGTCAATCCCCTGCCGATTGTAGGACACGTCCATGCGCCAGCCTCGTTGCTCCGTGCTCCCGGTGAAGTATCCGCCCATCATGATTTTCACATGCGTGACGAGACGTGGCGCGTTCGCTTTGATTCTCTCGTGGAACTCCCGGAAAAACTGAGTGACCCGTTCTTTGTTGAACACGCACCAGTCATAGTGCATTCCACGAACACCCGGCTTGTCCCACTCGATGGGGGCTTGCTCCCACGGGTTCGACAGGCGGAGTGTCGCATCCGGAGTTCCCGGAGGGTGCGTGATGGATTCAAAGGACTCTAAATGACTGCCCCAGGTGCGGTTCAGTTCCTCGATACTACCGTATCTGTCCTTGAGCCATTTTTGCCAGTTGATGATGGAAAACTTGGAGGGCTTCAGAAACGCCGGCTCGTTGAACAGGTCTACGGATAGCACGGCTTTCTGAGCGCCATACAGGGGCGCGTAATGATTGATAAAGCGACGGCGCACTTCCGGAAGCGCGGGATGGTCGATGGCGTAGTCTGTGTAATGCCCAGCGGAGGGGTCTCTTAGATCTGGATATTTCTCGAACATCCAGTCCGGCGGAGCGGAAGCCAACATTAGATCGATTGCAAAGTTCTCCCGCTTCATCTGTTCGAGATAGGGACGGTCATGCTCATGGAAGCGTCTGTCCGAGAACTCCGTCATGGAGAGCATCTCACCCCAGAACATCCCATCAACCAGATTCACTCCCAGCCGCTTGAGCAATTTGGGTTTCTCGCCTGCCACATCACTGTCCCAGTTGAACCCGGTGAGGAACACAGGCTCATCGCCGCTCCAAAATCCACCGTCCCGTATTTGCAGACCGATAACATCCCAGTCCGGGATGTCTGGATAGCTCGCTTCGCCTGACAGAACTTTGTCTGATTCCGCGATAGCCGCGTCCAGCATTCTACTCACATATCGCATAGAACGCAAGGCGGTTTCGCGCAACTCATATTCTTCTATATCATGTTGAGAGAACTCGATGAACAGTTCAGCCACCGCCAGCGCGGCGTCCGGGTAGGTGATGTCCTGACCCATCGCTTTGCACTGCTGAAGTTTCTCCGCCAAATACGCTATTTTGTCTGTTGATTCTTGTATCAGCAATTTGGTCACTTCGACGATGTCTTCTTTCAATCCAACCTCCTTTGCTACAGATACTTCCATCATACTGCTAAACAATGCGCTGATAAAAAAGATTAAACAGATAAATGCTATTCTCAGTGAATGATTCATTAGCGACCCTCTGTTCTTACCTGACCGACGATGCCGAATTTCTCACAAGCATTAATCTCTATTGCATAATAATGTAATTCTCATGTGGTTCCATCTATAGTTGATTGTATGAGAACGTCCGTTCTTGTCCTTCATGGCGTCCGACCAGATTAGCACCATCTCTTTCCCATCCCCGCTAATCCATTTTGGCGAAAGTTTAGGCTGATAAGTCAGGTTGCCCGGGTCGTCAACCGTCCAGTAGTCGGTGTAGTAGAACTCATGCCAGGGCCCGTATGGATTCTCAGAGTGCCAGAACCCCAGGCTACCTGTTCGGGTGTGCATCCATGAATCGTAGTAGTCTTCATCTGAGGCGGTCATTTCGTGCCCCGCGTATGTTCCGCCGTTGACCATGATGTAGAGTCCAAGTCCCTGGTTCCATACCACCGAAGGCAGCCATGAATACCAGCCGAAATAGTTGTCGTCCCCGCTCTTCTCCGGAAAGATATGAACATAGCCACGTTCGTGAATGTTGGAGGTCCAAACCGGGCAGTGATTCTCGTACTTTACGAAATACTCCCAAGCGTTTCGGATGCTGAGCTTGTCTTTGTGAACACGGGCCAGCAGTAATTTATGCGCATGGCTTCCCTCCGGCGAATAGATGTACAGATAGTCATCCTTCGCCGCCGAGTTGTCCTTTCCGCACTTAACAAAATCAACGTAAGAAAAAGGATAGGCTTCTTGTTCTTGATGAGGAAGCCCAAACTCTTCAAGGAAAAACATCTCATCGGCATTTACCTCGTTACGGGCATCATCCCACGGGCCAATTTTCCGTTCGTTTCCGTGGCGATTCACTCGGTACCATGTGTGTCCGTTGTCTGTGGATTTCAGCAGTTTAATCCCCCTGAATGGCCCTGACCATCTATTGGCAGGAGTTTTCGAGATGACCGAATATAAAACGCCGTCAACCGAAGTGATTCCGTATCCAAACCAGCTTCCGGCTCCCTGGGGAAACTGTGGGTAATTGGGGATGTCCTCTCTCCGAAACTCGTCTGGACTGCCAATGATGCGATACAGATGGTTGTGGTAGCTATACTCACTTCCCAACCAATTCCCATCATCCATCGATGTAATCTGCGAGTCATCCGCCGCCCATGTAATACACCAATTATCGCCGTAGGCGTCAGACCTGAATATGGTGTCTTTGTGAAAGGTTACTCCCGTAGGAATATGCCCACTATCTGGCTGAGAGGATTCTGTTAAACTATATGCTAAACATGAGGTTATCAAAGCTGCAACATGCAAATGGTGAACGAACATTGATTTTTCCTTTACTCTGTTAGCAACGGCCGAAATTACTGGCCGGGGCGTAAATTACCTATATCCTCACCGCGGAGAAGCGCGATAATCAACGGCTTGAGAATATCCCAGTCGCTGGAGAAGGCATAGCTGACTGGTGAACCGCCATCGGTGAGGCGGAAGCGGCCGTCTTTCTCAACTACTAAATGCACAGGCTTGAAATCGAAAGCATCCGCCTGGACCACCGAGAGCAGCGTGGTAGGGTCGAATACGGTGAGGGGACGGCGCTCGGGTTCTGGTCCACCCCAGTCAGCCTGGGAGCGGTAGACCGCGTAGCACTCTTGCAGGAAAGCGGAGGCAGGGTCGGTGGAATCCAGCGCGGCATCGGCCTCTTCACGCGGAATGGCAGGGCCAATCGCTTCCATACCAACCAAGCGTGGGGTGAGTTTTTCACATACGACCCTGGCAGCGTCAGGGTCAAGCCCGACGTTGCACTCAGGTTCGTCTGTCAGTTGCCCAGCCATGCAGGTAACAGTTTCCCATTGCTTCGCTACCTCGGGATGGCGCTCCACGAGCCAGGCGGCATTGGTAAGTGGTCCGATGGTAACGAGGTGGAAGGGTTTGCCAACCCGGCGCATGGCATCCGCTATAGCATCCAGGCGTGAGTCATCGTCCTCCGGTGAGACAGGTTCAGGCGCAGGACCGAGGCGGCCGTATGATCCGACACCGCTTGGATAAGAACTGCCAGAGAATGACGCAACTGCGCCGGGCAGGACAGGTATCTGCGAGAATCCTGCGCGCTGCAACATCTCCCTGCACAACCATGCAGCCACATCTACGGCTCCAATGCAGCCCCGCACGGTAGAGACGCCGACGAGTTCTATTTGTGGGTGGCGGATGGCCAGGAGGAGACAGACAGCGTCATCTATATCCCCACCGATATCGGTATCAAGCCAGATTGCAATCTTATCATTTGTTTTCATGGTTTCCCCCGTATGCACCCGAACAATCGTAGTACATTCATCCGGGTATGTGCCATCAGAGACAGACAGCTTGACCTGATAGACGCCGGGCTTATCAAAGACATGACTGACATCCTTGCCACGCGCAGTCTCTCCGTCCCCAAAAGACCATACATATTCGTTGACCTGTTCACCGTCGACATAACCCTCAAAATTGGCTGGTTCACCCACCAGCACAGGACCATTCAAGAGTTTGATACGCATCCTGAAGGGCGGTATCACTGTGATGGCGCCAGAACGACGTGCAGTGTCCGTACCATCTGAGAAATGGAGTTTGACCAGGTAGGAGCCTGGTTTAGTATACGTATGATTGACTTTGCGGCCGCTCGCGTTCTTACCGTCTCCGAAATCCCATTGCCATGAGATGATCTTGCCTAACGACTCGACTGCCTCGAACTCCACTGACTGTCCTGTGCGGACAGGCCAATGCGGCAGTTTCAGCTTTGCGTCAATGGGAGGATAATAAGTCACCACCCACGAAACCCCTTCTTCGCCTCGGAAGTGAATGCTCTTGATGGGTGTCTTGTCATCTTTGCTGAAGACGCTAACCCGTATGGCATCGAAGGTAATCACCTCTGTCTCTGGGCCTCCCCATTCGTAGCGGCTGCCGTCGTACCAATCTCCCACGCCGCGCGCATGAGTCATCCACTGACCATTGTAGCGCAGCTCGATCTTCCAGGCAGTCTCCGGTTGGGGCTGATTGTCGTATACACCGCTGAGAATTATTAGATTGGCTTTTACAGGTTTGGGCCATTCTGCCATCCACCAAGCTGGGTCATCCTCTAAAATCACACCCAGAACCTGCCCAAACCCGACACCATACTCATGAAACTGCGAATCCCTGACGAAGTCCTTCTGCTGGATGTCATATATCATGTGGTCGGCAGCTCCGCGCAAACCCTTCTGATAGGATTCGAGATTGCTCGAGACTTTGGCTTCAAGCAGGAGGTTCTGAGCCAACTCCGGGATTCGCATGGCATGACTGGGATATGCTTGTGCGGTAGCTAAATACGTAATTGCGTAAGCTATTGTTGCAACAGTTATCAGGAATGGGGTTGTTGGTATTTTCATAATTCAAGTCTCCATACGTATCAACTTAACGGATTTTTGGTGGTAATTCGTACGTTCTAACGCCTTGAACTCAAAGTTCAGGCTAATAGCTAAAGTCCACTCGAAGTGGACTAATACGTTGACTTAGTAGTCTTTGAGACGACTTCAGCTTTCAGCCTTGAATTGATTCGTAGGCTTAATTAGTGCGCTCTCTTTCCTTACCCAGCGGCTCATCATCTTCCGGCCACTGAGGGTCTTCCGACCATCCAGCGTATTTTTCAAGTTTATCTTTTAATCTGTCATCCGCAGGCTCTGCCTTGTATTCATAAAACTCGCCAGGATTAAACACTTTTCCAGTGTTGATTCCTGGGCCTCGTGCATCTATACCATCAGGGATATTGAGAAATACATCTCCAACTGTCTTTGCATAACCTGGTTTGGGACGCCATCGATTTGAAATGGTATCAATAGCTGGAGGTGAATTGTTCCAACGCCCACCGCCATATATGTTATTTTCCGAATAAACCTCCGCTCCCATTGTTGAATGAACTGCACCCCAATTCCAGTCTTTATTGTAGTTATTAAAATAATGGGCCCTTCCATACGTCAAGAATGGTGACCGTCCATTTACTCTTAAGAAATAACAATGATGTATGGTGGCTTTTATCACTCCATCTAACGCGTCATCCCCCTTGTCGCCCCAACTTAATAGAATGCCTTTATCGGTGTCAACAAATCTGCACCATGATACCGTAAGGTCTGTCGCTCCCTTCCCCATCGAGACGGATTCGTCGCCATTATGAGAAAAAGTCACATGGTCAATCCAGACATTCCGAGCGTCAAACGCAATCCCAATGCCTTGACCGCAATTATCACCTGCGCCAATCCTTATTATTTTGATATTGTGGACAATAAGATTGCTTCTATTGACTTCTATACTATGGTTCCTTTTCTCCCTTCCCCAAAACCGTATTTCATCGCAATCATCAGGCGAGGTAAGCGTAATATCAGCCCCTCTTCCATCGATGGTCTTATCCGACTTTATGTAGAGATGCCCTTCGATCTCAATCTCTCCTTTGAGTCCCGGTTTGAATCTAATCCATTTTGGTCCATCACTCTCCAGTGCATCCTTTAAGTTCTTGTAGTTCAGGCTGTCTATCACAACCACTTCTCCGCCAGCTCCTCCAGTAACATCCTTCGCAAACCCGGCTCGATGATTGAGCAGGTCTTCGTAAGGACGTGTTGAACTTCCCAATACAGGCTCTCTACGAGCTTGTTCCGCCATTTGATGCGTTCTTCCTTCAGGCAAAGATTTAGGAGTGGTGGCGAAACTTGCTAAATGTAGAAGTGTCACCAAGGCAACTACTGTGATTGATAGTTTACGGTAAAATTGTGATACCATATTGCATCTCCTTGTTTTCTTATTTTTCAAGCACACTCTTTGCAATATCCTTCATCATTTATGTCTAGACGATACTTTGAACAATACCTGCAAATATTAAATACTTTTGCTAATTTCTCATCAAACACTTCGCCTAAATTGCAATCATTATAAAATATCAGCTTGTTTATCATTGTAAGAAATTTTTTGTTTTCCACTTCATTCATATCCTTAAAATAACCAAATTCAACCATTTTGCTCAATAAATCATTGAGCATATAACTACCAGCATGATTAGACATTGACCCCCTCCTTGTAGTGCTTATAAGATTCATGATATCTGAGTAATTGTCCGATTCGCCTCAATCAGCGTGTGTCGTAGTCGGGTCCAGGGATAGCTTCTATGTACCGTGTCTCCTCCGAACAGAGCCTGCCCTCGGCGTCAGTAATCCTCAGTTGAAGTTGATAGCGGCCCGGGGAAATGGACGAGGTGTCAAGGACAATGACGCGTTGTTCGGCCAGGTCTTGTCTTTGTTGTACTATCGGTTGTACCGCCCCGGTTGAAAGTGATGCGATGACTTCATGACTTCCCGGCTTGACCGTAAGACGAAGTCGTCGGTTGGGGTTTGCCGAGTTGGTCCCCATGACTTCAAATGAGACCGGCAGTCGGGGCTTTGGCAACAGAAGATACTCTGGCACAGTGATGTCCGAGATTATGGGAGACTTGAACCGCAACAGCTTGACGCTGGCTACGTCGAACGTCAGATTCGTATTGTGCGCGAAATCGTTTTCAGAGATGAAAATCTGCACGCGTGAAATATCTCGCCATGGATGGGCGCCCAGTCCCACCTCCTTCATAAGGTTCTTGATGGCGAAGTTGATGGGAATCCATACGCGCTGCCGGTCTCCCAAATCGCGTTGAGTTTCAAAGAATCGCTGCTTCACTTTGTGCGAAGCCAGAACAAACCCAAGAGGCGTGAAATCGTCAGCCACCTCATCACGGTCTGAATCGACGCGCACGACGAAAGATAGATAGTCGTAGCCGCTCATGTCCAATTCGCCTGGCTTGAACGTTCTGGAAATACGCGGCCAACCGATGGGATACTTGCCACCCTCACCGCCGTCAATTTTATGGTCTACGAGGATATGCCAGCGCAACCCCTTCTGTCCCTGGCGTCCGGCTTCTTCGGTGACCTGGATAGCACCCTCCTTCGTACCACTGGCCCAGGATGTGAAGCCTCCGCTCAAATCCTTTATCTCAATATTCCCGGCCTGAATCGCTTTTTCAATGAGAACCGT
>DTYX01000860.1 GCA_012961655.1 Candidatus Poribacteria bacterium | reverse complement strand
GGTAACGACGGTGGCGACACAGGTAACGACGGTGGCGACACAGGTAACGACGGTGGCGACACAGGTAACGATGGTGGTGACACAGGTAACGATGGTGGTGACACAGGTAACGACGGTGGTGACACTGGTAACGACGGTGGCGACACTGGTAACGACACTGGGGACGCTACGCCGGTTCTGGATGACTATGTTCTGAATTTCACATCTCTAGATGGTTCATCTTCTCTAAAGGGAGATGCGGAAATTGTAACATCACAAGATGGTAGTGTACTGGTTCTTGATGGCGACAAAGACTACGCAAAGTTGGGCCGTTTGGAGGAATTTGAAGAAAGTGACGAGATATCTTTCGCAATCGATTTCACCCGCGCCGAGGCAGACGGGAGTGAAGCACGTCTTGTTTGGAACCATAAGAAATTTGGCCTAACGCTTGATGACGATGGTTTTATCCTGCAGGTTGCTACGGCAGACGAAGGCTTCAAGAAATTCAAGGTTGACGGGATTGGTATCAACGATACGGATACACACTCTGTTATGGTTATCATGGATGCCGAGACAGATAGGCTTCAGGTCATAGTTGACGACAGGTTAGTTCTGGAGGAAACGGATACGGATCTTGATTTCGTCGGCGCTGGTGGTCGTGAATGGGGCTGGTCAATTGGCACCGGTTGGAACCGGTTCTTTGACGGTGAAGTCAGCGATTTCCGGATTGAAGCAGATGCCGATTTTGTTGAAGACGTCACACCGATAATTCATGATGGCGATTTGTTCGGCTAGGCATTAACGCCAAATGACAATAAATAACGATCCCGCTGCAGAAATCTGTGGCGGGATTATTCATATCTACATATTGGATCCTAAGTGTATTTTTTTATGGCGACTGGATTCTCCATCATACTCTGACAGGTCCAAACTGCCTTGAGTTAATTCAGATAGTCGAGCATTGCTTTCAGAAAATCTTCCTTGGAAATGATTTCTGACAAAATTGGAAACCGGTTTATAGGATGAAAATAAGGGATTTATTGGCGGGCGTTTTAGAATGTACCCCGCAGCGCGATAAAGACCTTTTGGTGTTTCCCCCAAATTGAGTAAAGGGGCAGGATTCATCTGACTTTTCTGGATGTGGTTAATACGCCTTAAGATTGGAACAGCGTGCTCTGGATAGCTGGCAGCATGAATCCTATAGGCAGTTTTTGAGAGTTTTTCAAAGGTTGTATTGTGGCTGAAGTCTGCAATATTCTGCGCAACTGCGCCCATGTTTGCCTTGAGGCTTTCTTGGCTTGTTACCAAAACATTATCAGCACCAAAAAGACGTTGGTATAATGCGATCAATCTATCATATTCGAAGTGGTCAGAGTTGAAAGCAAAATACCCTGGCTCGTTAACACCCTCAAAGAATTTCTTATAGCCCATCGTCCCGCCACGGAGAAGATATTGCATGTAAACAGAAGGTAAAATTCGCATCTGGGATCTAATTGAAATCAGAATTCGAGCGTTCGGAACTATAGCGTGGAGACGTTCAGCATAGATGTCACTTTCGCGGCCTCCAAAAAAGGGGTTTCCACATAGTATCTCTGACGAAATGACGGGCACCTCAGACTTGGCAAGAGTAGGTGTGGAGTTTGTGATTAATGATTGCATTAAAGACGGGTCGAACTTTAATCCATGCGGTTTAACAATAAGCGAGAAAACATCACTATGGTCTGCAATTTGACGATACCCGTTTTGCGGGATGAAGAGCAGTTTTTGCATCCATGTTGTGGCCGTTTTGTGATACCCGATATGTATTAAAAGGCGCTTGTCCATAAGATTATTACCGGTCTATTTGTTGTAAAGAGTGCTGTTATAAGATGCGTAACATTGATTAGTTTGAATTGCCGTTTGATCGTGCCACTTCATTGTTTGGAATAAGGAGATGGGAAACGGGTGTATTTTGTTTTTTGACGCTGTGGTTTCGCAGGCGTATCACGTGTTGGAGAGTTATCGATTCTTTGGGTTTGGGCATCAACTCTGCTTAACAGTATGGAACCCCTTTGCGGTCGAGGGTCTTCATCAGCTTTTGCTTCAGGTTCGGCTGTTATAAACCACATACCTGCACCGAACAGAAAAAAGGTGAATGAATAGATGGAGGTCCAAATGTGGACCGTACTTAAGGTAAGAGACAGGCCAATAAAGGTGAACATCCACGCACGCCTGAATTGCCAAATAATCTGGTCGTTATCAAAATCCCGGCGAGCAACTTTCCAAAGGGCCCAAAAATACCCCACCGCAATAAACAGGAAACCGGGAATTCCATATCGTACCGCCTTAACCAGCCAAAAGTTATCCATACTGCCCGAGTTCATATAGGATGGTCGAACCCAGTCGTTCAGGCCAATACCAAGAATTGGATTTGCCCAGACATTGATCATGCCCCACTCAAAGATAATTGAGCGCCAATAGGCATTATGGGGCGAAAATGTTGCATAGCTCATAAACACTTTCATAGGCGTTCTGTTCGACAGAAGGTCGATTGCAATATAGGCTACGACAATCAATCCAATCAGCAAAACCCAGCGCTGTTTGATGCTGTTAAAACTTGTCGCCCAAGCGATCATAAACATCTGAAAAACAATTGGTAGTAATGCGCCACTGGACAGTGAGAAAAACACACAAATACCAATAATACCGCTGGCGATATAGCGTTTCCACCCGGCAATAATGTTCTTCATTCCCACAAATGCCAAAGAGAAAGCAGCGCTACAAAAAAGACCGTAATGGATAGGATGGGCAAACGTCACCTGAGCCCGCTCTAACCCCAGGCGAGTTTCTTTTGTTATTATGGGGACACTAGAAATTCCAGGAAGTTTTCGTATGGTTTCAATAATTATTGGCCGGCCGGTTATCGTTTCATGTATTGCAAATGGCAGAGTGCAAATAATAATAAAGATCAATACCTTTATAAGGGCAGCAAAGTCTTCTTTTGTTTGGATATAGGCCCTGGCCAGCACATACCCCCCCAGGAATTCGATAGCATTCGATCCGATATTCTCGACGACCTGATCTGGATTATTCACAGCCAGAGAGATGAGCGCCCATAGTATGTGAATAAAAAACAGGTAATCCACAAAAAGTAGGCGACCGTATTTTCCTTTGACCAGATTAATTGTGAGCGGGACAATCATCACAAGCAAGTAGGCGCGCAATGTGGACATAGCCAAAGGCCCGACACGAAAAAGAACAGGAAGGACAACAGCGATCAGAAAAATTGTGACAGGCAAAGGCAAACGCGGTTTGAAAGCAGCCAAAGCTTGCAACCCTGCTGATGCAGGCATCCGGTCAAAGTTGGTTTCACGTAAGGACAAGGCTATATGTGTCTCAAAGCTGCTATTGGTATTATTTCAACTATACCATTCAGGGGTTTCGCATACGATAGTATAAAAATTATTTTAAATATTGCCACACTCTGTTGTTGGGT
>DTYX01000859.1 GCA_012961655.1 Candidatus Poribacteria bacterium | reverse complement strand
TCAGAGGATGTTATGCTAGAACCCCCGAATCCGAAAGGTGGGGACATTGTTCAGGCTAAGATAAAAGTGCATAATATAAGCTCGAAGGAGGCAAAAGATGTCCAGATAGGGATATTTTCGGGATTTCCGAGCAAGGGAGGGAAACTTTTAGCAAGCTCCCAGATTGGAAGGATAGCACCTCCTGACGACCTTCAGCCGAAGAGAGTTGATATCGTTATGAAGTTCCAACTTCCATCAGAACAGGGGAATTTCTACATAAGTCTTGACCCATCCTATGAGATAACGGAAATTACGGAAAGGAACAATTTGGTTGTATACGAAGGTGGCAAGCTGGTGAGTCCTGTAGAGATCGAGTGGAAAAGATTACCTCATGTCCGGCCCTGGCTACGGATAGAATAGCTTTTACCAGGTATTCCCTGATACCTGGGCTACGTATGGCAGATTGACCTTGGGAAATGCGGATTGGACTGCGGTATTCTGCAAAGAGGAGGGTACGCTGTTAGTTTACTCTAAAAAGAAGGAAACTGTGAGGATTGTTCCTTTTTATTCAGAAAATGAAAGCGGCCGCTCCTATAAGGCTGAGGCTATCCTTTCCTGCAAAATAACAGAGGACAAAGAAAATCGTAAGGGAATAAGAGCATCTTTTTCTGCTGCTCAGAATCAAATAGAAGGAAGCTTTTTCTTTGACCAGGAAGGAACTATACAGGTAAAACCTTTGGGTAACCACAGAGAACACTGGTTACCGAATCCCTGGGGATTATACGATATGCATGGTAATGTCTGGGAATGGTGTAATGATTTTTATAAAGTCGATTATTATCAAGAAAGTCCTGAGAAGAATCCGAAAGGACCAAAGACGGGAGATACGAAGGTTGTGCGTGGCGGTTGCTGGAATGCAACCGCTGATAAATGCCGTTCATCTTATCGTTATAATGAAGACCCTGGCTACACCGATATCTGCTTTGGATATGATATCTATGGCTTCCGCTGTGTGAGAAATATTCATGGAAAAGAGTAAAATATCGTATTCTCTGAAAAATTGATTTTGACATCCTTTCAGACTTTGTGAGAAAACTAAAAAATACAAGGGAGGATTTACTATGACCAAACCAACAAGGTTGTGCAGTTCGATCTTCAAGATTGCACTGCTTGTCGCTGCTATCCAGGGAGGGAGTACCGCATTGTCATCATCCATCAAAATTGTTCCGAAGTTGATTGACCAGACACCTGAATTACATGCGCGAAAACAACCCACTGTACCGGAGAACTACAAAGAAATACCCTTTACAGAGACGGCTCTTGCGCCTGAATTGACGGTTGAGGAAACGGAACGGGGCTATCTCCTGTTCCAGCGCCCAATCATGGAACCAGTGTATCCGAATACTCGGCCTCTTGAACATGAACGTCTTGAGCGCCTTGTTGCTTTCGCCACCCCCGGCGAGTTTGAGCCGCTCACGTTCAGTCTCTATCCTGTTCGAAATCTGAAGAATTTGAAGGTGCGCTGCTCATCTCTCACGTGTGACGCTGGCGAGATTCCCGCCTCTGAGATTACTGTGCGACTTGTTACTTACTGGAATATCGGCTATCCGCGCTACACTTCGCGGGATACCTATCGTCGAACGCCGGAACTGCTGGAGCGCGTTACTGTGTACACATCTCCTGCCCGGGAGTGCCAGCGCTACTGGATTGTGGTCCACACGCCGGCGGACGCTAAGCCCGGATTGTATCGGGGAAACGTTACTGTTTTTGATGATGGATTTGACAAAGCCGTGCAGATTCCCATAGCATTTCGCGTTCTGGGGTTCTCGCTCAAACGGGACCCTGCCAAACACAACTCAGTGTATTACTATGTGCGCAATCGAACGCAATATCAGGGCAAGCCAGAAGAGTTCATCCGGAAGGCATCAGCGAACGAATACCAGGCGATGCTCGACTATGGGCTGGACGTGGCGCCGACTCAGTACTTGCAGTGCCTTGATGGGAAAACATTTACCATCAGGAATCCGGAAGACCTGGACAGATTGGTGCAGATGGGTTTCAAGGGGCCCGTGCCTCTGGCGGGTGGAAATGCCATCGAGCGCATATATCGGGACACAACGCCCGGCGGAGAGCGTGGCTCTCATTGGCGAATCAACAAGATGCCACCACCGGAGTTCTA